>JBGYGP010000093.1:0-4917 GCA_041820645.1 Proteiniphilum sp.
GCTGGGGCTGATTACGGATATCTTTCTCAATACGCCGGGCATGAACGCCGCCGCCACAACCGCAGCAGCTTCTTTTAGACCATTGATACTGAGGATGTTTTATCCGAAAGAAGAGTTTGAGGATTTTGTTCCTAATATTTACGAATCCACGCCTGCGTTTGTAAAATATGTTTTTGCAATAGTACTCGTGCATCAATTGATTTTGTTTGCCATTGAGTCGTTCACAATCCTCAATATTACGAGTACGCTGATAAGAATCGGAGCATCTTCGATGCTCACAATCATTCTGATTTTGGCATTAGACTTATTTAGCTTCAAAAACAAGAAATAAGTGAATAACTCAAACAAATCATATAAGAAACGTCAATTCGTTATTGCCGGAGGTATTGTCGCGATACTTGTCATTTATATCATTCAGTTATTTAATTTACAAATACTAAATCCGCAATATCGAGATTACGCCGATAGCAACGCTTTTTTCAAACGCACGCTCTATCCGGCGCGAGGCGCTATTTATGACAGAAACGGCAAACTGGTGGTTTACAACCAACCGACCTACGACGTGATGATGGTTGTAAAAGAGATGAAACAGCTCGACACGCTCGATTTCTGCAACACTTTGAATATCGATAAAGAGACCTTTTTTCGCCTCGAAGCCGATATGAAAGATAAACGCAAGAATCCCGGATACTCGTCATACACCCCGCAGATATTTATGACGCAGCTTGATGTGGAAGAATACGGATTGTTGCAAGAAAAACTCTATAAATTTCCCGGAATTTATATTCAAAACAGAACCGAAAGACAATACAAATATCCCAATATGGGATTAATTTTGGGTTATACTGCCGAAGTAGATAAAAACAAACTCGACAAGGACCCCTATTACGTTCGCGGCGATTACATTGGAAAATCGGGCATCGAATTATCGCATGAAAACGATTTGCGCGGAGAGAAGGGAGTAGAAGTGCTCTTACGCGACGCCCACGGAAGAGTACAGGGCAAATACAAAAACGGCGAATTCGATAAAGCACCGGTATCAGGTAAAGATTTAACATTGTCTATCGATATCGATTTGCAAGCATACGGCGAATACCTGATGCAGAACAAAATCGGCTCCATTGTAATGATTGATCCCAAAACCGGCGAAATTCTCTGTATGGTAGCAGCTCCTTCGTACGATCCGGCCATCCTGACCGGGAAAAACTTCATCCCCAATTACCTCAAACTCGAAAACGACCCCTACAAACCCCTTTTAAACAGAGCCGTATCGGGATTGTATCCGCCCGGTTCCACTTTCAAACCTACACAAGGATTGATTTTTCTGGAAGAAGGGATTATCACTCCCGAAACCAGATACAATTGCTACGGGGGTTATGCCCCTTTGGGAGGCCGCCCCAAATGCCACCCCCACGCGTCGCCTACAGCTTTGCAATATGCTCTGACAACCTCATGCAACTCGTTTTTTTGCTATGGGCTCAATGCCATGCTCAACAACAGAAACAAATATCCAAGCTCCATCGACGCGTTTGAAGTGTGGAAAAACCACATGGTCGATTTAGGTTTCGGATACAAATTGGGGATCGATCTTCCATCGGAAAAGAGAGGTTTTATTCCAAACAGCAAATACTATTCCAAAGCATTTAAAACAGAGAAATGGAATGCTCACAACATCATTTCCATCTCCATCGGGCAAGGTGAAATTCTGGCCACTCCGCTACAATTGGCCAATTTTACGGCTACTGTGGCAAACAGAGGATACTTCTACACCCCTCACGTGGTGAAAGAGAGAAAAGACACACCACTCGACACCACTTTTACCCGCAGGCACGATTCCAACATCAAGAAAGAACATTTCGAATTGGTTGTCAACGGGATGGCTGATGCCGTTACGGCGGGTACTTGCAGAAGCGCCAACCTGCAACCTCACTTTGCAGTATGCGGAAAAACAGGAACCGCAGAAAATCCTCACGGGGAAGACCACTCACTATTCATAGGATTTGCACCGAAAGACGACCCGCAAGTGGCAATCGTTGTTATCGTAGAAAACGGAGGCTACGGGGCTACGAATGCGGTGCCGATAGGCAGGTTGATGCTTGAGAAGTTGCTTTTCGGCGAAATTCCCGAAAGCGATAAACTACTGGAAAAAACAATGGCCGAACGTGTAATACTTCCGTTCGCTTACCGAAAAAACAATCCCTCCCCTAAAAAAAACGTTTCGGAAACAGACAATGTACAGAATTAGACAAAACGAAATTACTGACAACGGCAGAATAGATTGGATGCTATCGACCATGTATCTTCTGTTTGTTGTTTTGGGTTGGTTAAACATCTACGCGGCGAGTTTCGACTTGGAAAACGCAGTCAGCCTGTTCGATTTATCCGGACGCGCCGGCATGCAACTCATTTGGATAGGGACGTCACTTGTTTTGGCTTTCGCCTTGATAAAAATCGACGTCTCTTTCTACGAAACATACGCGATACTCTTTTATGTAGCCGGTATCTTTTTGTTGATTGTAACACTCATTGTTGCTCCCGACATCAACGGGTCGCGGTCGTGGTTGGTATTAGGCCCCGTGCGGTTGCAACCCGCCGAATTTATGAAATTCATCATCGCCTTGATATTGGCACGGGTATTCAATACATACAGTTTCAGACTGATGGAACGAAGAAACCTTTTGCTGGTTTCATTTCTGATTTTGCTGCCCGTTCTGCTAGTTATCCTGCAAAGCGAAACCGGAACAGCTTTGGTGTACCTGAGTTTCATTTTTGTTCTCTACCGCGAAGGATTGCCCGGAGTAATTCTCTTTACAGGGATTGCGGCAATTCTCTATTTCGTGCTTACCATCCGTTTTTCCGACGTACAGTTGGGTATGCTATCGTTGGGCGAATTGCTCACCGTGGCGTTTATTGTCGTATTTTGCGCGGCATTGGTATGGAACTATATGAAACGCAAAGATGTTCCTCTGATTATTCTCGCGATAGGCCTGATAACTGCAATTCCGGCAGCAATACTCTACAAATACCACAAAAACGTCGATTTGGGGCAGATTGCGCTCGTGGCGCTCGCTCTGGTAGCTTTATACCTTCTGGCTCTTTTTCTAAGATTCCGGAAAAAGACATATCTGTTTGTGTTATTGTTTCTTATTGGCTCCTTTGCTTTTGTCGAATCGAGCGAATATGTTTTCAACGAGATTCTGCAACCGCATCAGCAGATGCGCATCAAAGTTACGTTGGGAATGGAGCAGGATTTGCAGGGCTCCGGATACCACGTGGGACAATCTAAAATTGCGATTGGCTCCGGGGGGTTGACAGGCAAAGGATTTCTCAACGGAACGCAAACCAAATTGAAATATGTCCCCGAACAAGACACCGACTTTATTTTCTGCACAATAGGAGAAGAATGGGGATTTGTAGGGTCATCCATAATTTTAATTTTGTATGCAATTTTTATCCTGCGAATTATTTTTCTGGCGGAACGTCAGGCTACCCGATTGAGCAGAGTTTACGGATACGGAATAGCCGGCGTGTTTCTGTTTCACTTGGCAGTAAATGTAGGAATGGTAATCGGCATCATGCCCGTTATCGGAATTCCTTTGCCGTTTTTCAGTTATGGGGGTTCCTCGCTGTGGGGATTTACAATCTTGTTGTTTATCTTTTTAAGGATGGATAAATCGCGGAAACGCTTTTGACAACAAAAAAGTGTGCCGGTTTCGCAACCCGCACACTTCAAAATCAATTAGAACCCAATTAAATAAATCAAAACCTTCACCCAAAGTTTGATTTTTTCCTCTTCCGACGAGTAAGATTTCCCGATTGGAAATCGTTTTTTTCATCTTTTCAACCTTCCGTTTTTGCATTTGACAAGATATGAATTAAAAAGTTTAATTTTGCATATCCAAACAAGAAAGAGATGGCTCAACTCAAAATAATTGCGAAGATAAAAACCGATTTTCCCACAAAATTCGGGATTCCTCGCCAGAGCGGGATGATTGAAGAGCTGAAAGGGACGATTGTTTTCGAACCCGAATACAGAAATTCCGAAGCATTGCGGGGGCTTGAAGAATTTTCGCACCTCTGGTTGATTTGGCAATTTTCGGAATCGCTGCGCGAAGATTGGCTGCCCACAGTGCGTCCACCACGTTTAGGGGGAAATGTGCGCAAAGGAGTCTTCGCTACCCGTTCTCCGTTTCGACCGAGTGCGATTGGAATATCTGTTCTGAAAATCGAAGCAATGGAAGTTTTGCCGGATAAGGGGACGGTCATTCATGTTGCCGGTATCGACATGAAAAACGATACCCCCATATACGACATAAAACCCTACATCCCTTACACAGACTGTTATCCCGATGCCAAAGGCGGTTTTACCGACAACGTAGAAAAGAAATCACTGGACGTAGAGTTTCCTGCCGGATGGCTTTCGATGATTGACAAAGAGAAACGCGACGCATTATTGAAAGTTCTTGCCCACGACCCCCGTCCTTCTTATCAAGATGAGGCAGGGCGAATTTACGGGCTTTCTTTTGCGGGATACGATGTCCGATTTACCGTCAAAAACAACAGGCTATCGGTGCGGGAAGTCGTAAAACAGACAGAATGAATAGTTTTATTGCTGTCCGATAAAAAATCGACATTATCTTATAACTCATCAATAAATAAATCACTGCTATCCGATAAAAATAAACAGGTGTCGCAGCGACGTGGCTCAGACCGGGCAAACGATACACTGCGCTACCATAATATCGCTGCTACGCAACTTATAGAGAAAGCGTTTTTCAGCCGCATCGCGGCTCTGCTCTACGGAATTCCTTACATGTAGATACTTTCTCTACACGTGGAGATAACTCCTCTACACATGGAGATACTTCCTCTACAGATGGAGATAACTCCTCTACACATGGAGATACTTCCTCTACA
>JBGYGP010000094.1:0-3289 GCA_041820645.1 Proteiniphilum sp.
CCGTCGGTATAGATGTTGTAATTGGAACCATCGGCCTTTTTGTTTTTGTGGCACCAACCGTACAAGGGGTCGTTTATCCACGAAAGAGAATCTTCGGAATATTGCTGTCGTAGCCAAGCCGGATAGTTTTTCTTCTCCGGTTTCTGCGCCATCATCAGTTTTGCCAGGTGTTGCCGGTAATAGGGAGCTGGCACCGAGATATGATCAACGCGTCTGAAATTGAGCTTGAGCGGCAATTTCTTCAACGAATCGGCCTGTTCGGCGGTAATGTATCGTCCCTTTCTCATCTGCGTCAGTACCACGTTGCGCCGTTCTCTGGTAAGTTCTTCGCGCCGGATAGGGTTGTAAAGCGACGAGTTTTTGAGCATCCCAACCAGCATGGCCGACTCTTCGATGTTTAAGTCCATCGGTTCTTTATCAAAATAGGTGCGGGCTGCCGATTCGATGCCGATGGCGTTGTAGTTGAAGTCGTACTTGTTTAAGTAGAGGTTGACAATTTCGTCTTTGGTATAGTAGCGTTCGAGTTTTACGGCAATAATCCACTCCATGGGTTTTTGCAGCACCCGCTCCAGCTTGTTGTTGGCTTGAGGCGAATAGAGCAGTTTGGCGAGCTGTTGGGTGATGGTGCTTCCTCCGCCGCTGCTTTCGTTTTGCAAAAGCGCTGTCTTGAATATGGCTCTTCCCAAACCGATGATATCGATTCCTGAATGCGAATAGTAACGCTGGTCTTCGGTGGCTATCAGCGCGTCGATAAGGTGGGGAGACAAATCGGTGTAATCTACGAATATCCGGTTGTTGTCACTCTCGGAGTAGGTAAACAGCAGCTTATCGTCGGAAGAGATTACCTGCGAGGCGTATTTATCAATCGGATTTTCAAGCTCGCTGATACGAGGCAAGTACCCGATAAGGCCGGTATTCATCAGAATAAAGATAAAAAGGAGGAGAATGGTAGCGCCGAAAAATGCACGCCACATCCATGTTACGATAGTTTGTTTCGAGGGAGCCTCTTTTTTCCTGTTCGAAGGTTTTTTATTTGTTTTATTCTTTGTTGCCGCCATAGGTTTGCAGAGTGATGTATAATATAAACCCAATTGTTAATAATTTCAGACACAAAATTAAACAAAAGCATTGACAACAAAAAGGAACAAACATTAAAAAGTCGGAAGCAGGAAATAAAACGCTTCGCATTTGAATAGTTCCGGAGAACCCCTGAGCTGTTTTGTGCATGAAAATAGTTTTGAGGCCGATTATACTTCCCTCGATACGGCATTTTTATTTCGAATAAGTTTAACTTTGCATCATGCTAAAAAAATAGACGAACAATGGCAAAACGTAAACTTTCACAATTGCAAATTATTTGCATCATCCTGCTCTGGATTTTCTTGGTGGCTTACATCCTGATGAATGCCAAACTCAACGGGATGACCATTCTCTCGATTGTTATATCGGGGTTTATTGTTTTTATCCCGATATATAAAAATGTAAGGAAATAGCCTTTTAAAAATTCATTTTAATATTTATTCTGCCGTATTATTTGTTTTTAGATATTTTATTGTATTTTTGTGTGTCGATAAGTAATTTAAAAATAAAAAATTTATGAAAGCAGAAGAGATCATTGCGCTTGTGAAAAGGCGTTTCCCCAATGAAGTTGAGTATCATCAGGCAGTTGAGGAGGTTGTAAAATCCATAGAGGAAGTATATAACGCGCATCCGGTATTTGAAAAAGTCAATCTGATTGAGAGGTTGATTATTCCCGATAAGATAAACTCGTTCCGGGTTACCTGGGTAGATGATAGCGGCAATGTGCAGACAAATATGGGATATCGTGTGCAGCACAACAATGCCATAGGGCCGTATAAAGGAGGTATTCGGTTTCACGCTTCCGTTTCGTTGTCTATTCTCAAGTTTTTGGCATTCGAACAAACGTTTAAAAACGCCCTTACTACCCTTCCGATGGGTGGCGCCAAAGGGGGATCCGATTTTTCTCCGCGGGGAAAATCCGAAGCCGAAGTCATGCGTTTTTGTCAGGCTTTTACCGAAGGCCTCTGGCGTGTAATCGGGCCTGACACCGATATTCCCGCCGGCGATATCGGTGTAGGGGGGAGAGAAGTGGGATACATGTTCGGCAAGTACAAAAAATTGATGAGCGAGTTTACCGGAACGTTTACCGGAAAGGGGCGCGACTTTGGCGGGTCGCTCATTCGTCCCGAGGCTACGGGATACGGAAATGTCTATTTTCTACTCGAAATGCTGAAAACCAGAAATATCGATATCAGAGGCAAGAGATGCCTTGTTTCGGGTTCGGGAAATGTGGCGCAGTACACTTGCGAGAAATTGATTGAACTTGGCGCTATCCCTGTGTCGCTTTCCGATTCGGACGGATACATCTACGACCCCGACGGAATCGACACCGAAAAACTCCGGTTTGTGATGGAGCTGAAGAATCTCTACCGCGGACGCATCCGCGAGTATGCCGAAGAGTACGGGTGCAAATACGTTGCCGGAGCGCGTCCTTGGGGCGAGAAAGGCGATATCGCCATGCCCTCGGCCACACAAAACGAGATTGACGGGAACGATGCTCAAAAGCTTGTCGATAACGGAGTTTTTGCCGTTTCGGAAGGAGCCAATATGCCAAGTTCTCCCGAGGCGATTGATGTTTTTCTGAATCACAAGATACTCTATGCGCCCGGAAAAGCGGCAAACGCCGGAGGCGTATCGGTTTCCGGCCTCGAAATGACTCAAAACTCCGAAAGATTGAGCTGGAGCGCCGAAGAGGTTGACGGAAAGCTGAAATGGATTATGCGCAATATTCACGAAAACTGCGTCAAATACGGTATGCAATCCGATGGCTACGTCAATTACGTGAAAGGGGCCAACATTGCCGGTTTCATGAAAGTTGCCAACGCCATGCTTGCGCAGGGTGTTCTGTAAAATGAAAAAAGAGACGGGCTCGAAATCGGGGATTTTTGCCTACCGGATTATTTTTAGCGGATATATATTTTTTTTATTCTGATAAATCCACTATTTTTGCAAACTCAATAAGAGGATGGTCCGGTAGCTCAGCTGGATAGAGCAACAGCCTTCTAAGCTGTGGGTCGTGGGTTCGAATCCCGCTCGGATCACTTTGTATAAAGCGAAGGGGGCTGATTTCCATGCGGGATTTCAGCCCCAATTTGTTTCAACCTTCCAACAACTGTGAAAAGGGCCACATTTTGTTTCAACCTTCCAACAACTGTGAAAAGGCTGCCAAACTTTATTTTAACATTCCAACAACTGTGAAAAGGCCGCC
>JBGYGP010000095.1:0-6224 GCA_041820645.1 Proteiniphilum sp.
CAGAGAATCGAAAAAATCGGGGATTGCTTCCGCAAGGAGTAATCTTGCGGCAATTCCCAAATCGTAAGTTCCAAATTCGAAATTAAAAAGTGATTTATCCCGACAATTTTGAGCAAAAGATAGAGTTTTCTAAAATCAGGCAACTGCTCTCGCAATGCTGTTTGAGTCCGCTTGGAAAAGAGAAAGTGGACGGAATGAAATTTTCCGCCTCCTTTCGATATTTAGAAGGGCAACTTTCCGCTGCGGCTGAGTTCATGCGCATTTTGGAAGAGGAGGAAGCTTTTCCTGCCGATAACTTTTTCGATGTGCGACATGCCCTCAAGGGATTCCGGGTGATAGGCACATGGATTGAGCAAAGCCTTTTGTTTGAACTTGGCAAGTCGCTGAAAACCATTATCACAATAGTCGATTTCTTTCGGAATGACGACGAAAAAGAGGTGCGGTATCCGCACTTGTACGGTTTGAGTAAGGATGTGTGTGTTTCGAAGGAAATCAGCAAAAAGATAGAACGCATTATCGACGATTTCGGACAAATCAGAGACTCCGCTTCTCCTCAATTGGCCGATATCCGCCGCGAAATAAACTCTACGGTAAGCGGCATCTCGCGCAGCCTCAACTCGATATTGCGGCAGGCCCAATCCGAAGGGTTTGTTGAAAAGGATGCCGCTCCCGGTATTCGCGACGGACGTTTGGTGATCCCGGTAAATCCTTCGTTCAAACGAAAAATAAAGGGGATTGTGCACGACGAGTCGGCATCGGGAAAAACCGTGTATATCGAACCGGCGGAAGTGGTGGAAGCCAACAACCGCGTTCGCGAACTCGAAGGCGAAGAGCGCCGCGAAATCATACGCATCCTCTCCGATTTTACCGATTATCTACGTCCTTTCTTAGCCGATTTGTTGCAGGCTTACGATTTTCTGGCCGAAATAGATTTTATTCGCGCGAAAGCAAAATTTGCTCAACAAATCAATGCCATAAAACCCGATTTGGAAGACCGTCCGATTATCGATTGGGTGCAGGCGGTACACCCCCTGCTACATCTTTCATTCAAAAAACAGAACCGGAAAGCAGTGCCGCTGGATTTGACCCTCGAAGGCGACAATCGGATTCTGGTTATCTCCGGCCCCAATGCCGGCGGAAAATCGGTTTGTCTGAAAACCGTGGGATTGTTGCAATACATGCTTCAATGCGGATTGTTGATTCCTTTGAAGGAAAATTCCAAAGTGGGGCTTTTCAACGATATTTTTATCGATATCGGCGATGAGCAATCCATCGAGGATGACCTTTCCACATACAGTTCTCACCTTCAAAACATGAAGTTTTTCGTGAGAAACTGCAACGAACGCACACTGTTGCTGATAGACGAGTTTGGAAGCGGCACGGAACCGCAGATTGGAGCGGCCATCGCCGAGGCGCTCTTGGAGCGATTTAACCGGAAAGCATCGTTTGGCGTCATCACGACTCATTATCAGAACCTGAAACATTTTGCAAACGAAAACAAAGGAGTTGTAAACGGCGCCATGCTTTATGACAGGCATCAGATGCAACCGCTGTTTCAGTTGTCTGTCGGGAATCCGGGAAGCTCGTTTGCCATAGAGATTGCCCGAAAAATCGGCCTGCCCGACGATGTAATCGCCCATGCGTCGGAGATTGTGGGGAGCGATTATATCAATATGGACAAATACCTGCAGGAGATTGCGCGCGACCGCCGCTATTGGGAACGCAAGCGCGACGAAGTACGGCGCGAACGCAACCGTTTGGCGGAAGTTTCCGAAAAGTACGAAGCCGAAATGGAAGAAATCAACCGGAAGAAGAAAGAGGTGTTGCTGCAAGCCAGGCAAGAGGCCGAAAGGCTTATCGCCGAAAGCAATGCGCGCATAGAAAACACCATCCGCCAAATCAAAGAGTCGCAGGCCGACAAAGAAAAAACCAAACAGGCGAGGGAGATACTCTCCCGATTCAGAGAAGAATTGCCATCGGCAAGCAAAACGGATGAGCTGAAACCCAAATTCAAAAAGAAAAAAACGAATCAATTCGGCATTGCGGGAGCAGATAAAACGGACAACCCTCTGCAAGCGGGCGATACCGTGCGCATGAAAGGGCAAACCGCCGCGGGCGAAATCCTCGAAATTTCGGGAAAGAAAGCCACCGTCGCTTTCGGGACGTTAAAATCTACCGTAGCTATCGAGAGACTGGAACGGGTAAGCAAGAACCAACTCAAGAAAGAGACGAAAATCTTCGGAAATATAACGCCACGAGACCTTATCCACGAGAAAAAACTTCACTTCAAACAAGATATCGACCTGCGTGGCATGCGCGGCGACGAGGCTTTGCAGGCCGTTATGTATTTTATCGACGATGCCGTTCAACTTGGCGTAGCCCGCGTACGCATCCTGCACGGAACAGGCACGGGAATCTTGCGGCAGCTTGTTCGCGAATATTTGCAAACGGCCAATGGCGTGGCTTACTTTCAGGACGAGCATGTTCAATTTGGCGGTGCAGGAATTACAGTAGTCGATTTGGAGTGATTCTCTTTGTTAATCGAAAGAATATTTTTCGAACACTGTCTTTTTCTATTGCGGAATCTGGGATGAAGACAAACAGGTGCCGCCGCGATGCCGCCGGAGAGGGGGGGCGCATGCGTTCCGGGGTACGTCCCGAACGTATCTGTGCGACTTACGGTGTCGTTTTGCCTCCGGCAGGCGGAGTGGGAACATCCGGTTCTTCGTCCGGTTTGCGGCGCCTTTTCCATGTAAAATTTGGCCTTGTCAACCAGATTTAGCGAGTGAATTGCATCCCGAAGATATCGGTAAAAGCCTGTTTGGTGATTTCCGAAACTTCCACGAAATCGACTTTTCTTCCGAGTTCCTTTTCCATGGAAGTTACTCCTCTATCGACAAATCCGCAGGGATTGATAAAGTTGTAATACGACAAATCGGTGTTTACGTTGAGGGCAAAACCGTGCATGGTAACAAATCGGCTGCTTTTGACGCCGATGGCGCAAATTTTCCGTGCCTTTGCCGGATTTGCCGCATCCATCCATACGCCCATCGCTTTTTCGTCTTTTTCGCCTTGTATGCCGTATTGGTTCAACACACGGATAACCACGTCTTCTAATTGGGAGATGTAGTTTTTGATGCCGCAATCAAACGCTTCCAGGTCGATAATGGGATAAGCAACGAGCTGTTGCGGTCCGTGATAAGTTATGTCGCCGCCGCGTTCGATAGCAAAATATTCTATTCCGCGATTTTTACAAAGTTGTTCGGTGATAAGCAAATTTTGCACTTTCCCGCTTTTTCCGAGGGTAAAAACGTGATTGTGCTGGCAAAAAAGCAGATACTGTTTTTTCCTGCCGGGATTATTTTTTTTGTCGTCAATTAATTGCTCAAAAACCTGTTTCTGATAATCCCAAGCCTGTTTGTAGGGGATAATTCCTAAGTCTTCGAAAATTACTTCTTTCATTTTTTGATTTTATCTGCCTGTAATTAATTAATGTATAGCTTTTGGGAACACTTTTCATATGTGGTTTTCGGCATGATACGACGAACGAACCAAAGGCCCGCTCTCTACAAATTCGAATCCCCGCTTCAACCCTTCGGCTTTGTATTCCGCAAAGGTTTCGGGAGTAATGTATTCTTTTACCGGGAGGTGGTTGCGCGTGGGCTGGAGGTATTGCCCGATGGTAAAAATCTTGCAACCGATAGCGAGTACATCGTCCATCGTTTCGAGAACCTCTTCGCGCGTTTCACCCAATCCGACCATGATTCCCGATTTGGCTTTTATCGTGCCGCTTTGGGCAACGGTTTCAATTGTCCGCAAACTGACATCGTATTTGGCGGTGCTGCGAATTTGGGGTGTAAGCCGGCGCACGGTTTCCATGTTGTGTGAAATAATTTCGGGGTGTGCATCAATGACTTTCCCGATTAGTCGAGCATCCCCTCTGAAGTCGGGTATCAACGTTTCAAGGGTTACGCACGGATTTTTTTCTTTGATTTTTCGGATTGTGAATGCCCAAAATTCAGCTCCACTGTCGGGCAGGTCATCCCTGTCGACACTTGTGATAACGCAGTGGCGCAAGTTCATCTTGCGGATAGCATCGGCGAGCCGGTCGGCTTCGTCCCAATCGACGGGAAGCGGCTTGCCTGTTCGAGTAGCGCAGAATTTGCAAGAGCGCGTGCAGATATTGCCGAGAATCATAAACGTAGCGGTTCCGCGCCCCCAGCATTCAGCCATGTTAGGGCATTTGCCGCTCACGCAAATGGTATGTAGGTTTTTCCGTTCCACCACCTCTTTTACGTCGAGGTATATTTTCCCTTTCGGGAGCGATATCTTAAGCCACGAAGGTTTTTTGCGCAAGTTGCTTTCCATAATCTGTTTGTAACGTGTTAGTCTCGCAAGTAGGCGAGGTAATATTTTTCTACTTTTTTCGACAGCAATTCGATGTTAAACATGTCCGAAGCGGTTGAAATGTCCCGAATCGTACCGTCCCGAAAGAGAATTTTGATACTTTCGTCGTATTGGTTGTACATATCGGTAGCCAGGGAGTCGGACGAAACGAAATAACCGGCTTCTTCTTCCGAGATGCCGTATTTTTGTCTGAATTTATCGATAAATTCCTGCTTTTTTGCTTTTGGTTGAGGAGCGTTGGTTATCTGTATTTTAAACAGGTTGCGATTGACCATGCCGTTGCTCAGGATGGATAATACTTTGTCGGGATGCGATTTCCATACTTTGAGCGAAGTCCAGATATCGTTGTCATCGAGGTCGATGTAATGTTTGACGGTTTGGGGATTTCTGAAAAAATCGTCGAGCGTAATCTCCTGTTGAAGAAAGAATTGCAATGCAGGCGATGCGAAGAGCTCCTTCCCTTGCCGGGAAAGAAATTTAGCCCGGTTCAACGTGTTTCGGAGCATAATTTCCGAAGCTACCGCCGTTTTGTGGAGATAGACCTGCCAATACATGAATCGGCGCGACATCAGAAAGTTTTCGATGGAGTAGATTCCTTTCGATTCCACAACCAGCTTGTCGTCAATCACATCGAGCATCTTCATGATGCGCGCTGCGCCGATATTGCCTTCGCTTACGCCGGTAAAAAAGCTGTCGCGCTGCAGGTAATCGAGCCTATCCACATCGAGTTGCCCGCTGACTAATTGGTGCAAAAATTTTTTCGAATAGGTGTCATTGAAGATTTCGATGGCTGTGGCGAGGGCTCCTTTTTTTTCTTCGTTTATTTTTTGCATCAAGAGCAATGAAATCTCTTCGTGATGCACATTCTCTGCCAATCTGTTTTCGAGTACGTGTGAGAAAGGAGCATGCCCGATGTCGTGCATCAGAATCGCTGCGAGTGCTCCCCTGTATTCTTCTTTGGAAATTTCGTGTCCTTTGTCGCGCAGGTTTCGGAGCGCCACATCCATCAGGTACATAGCGCCGATGGTATGATGAAAGCGGGTATGTTGCGCTCCGGGATAAACGAACGAAGCCATCCCCAACTGTTTTATTCTGCTGAGCCGCTGCAAATAGGGATGCCGGATAAGTTCGTAGATAAACTCGTCGGGGATATTTACAAATCCGAAAACAGGGTCGTTGATGATTTTTCGTTTTTGCAGCATGGCAAAAAAATTAAAAAGACTGTTCGACAAAATATCCAACAGCCTGTATCGTAATGCTTTGTTGTCTTACTAGGATTCGAACCTAGACAAACAGGACCAGAATCTGTTGTGCTACCATTACACCATAAGACAATTTACGAGTACAAAAGTACAAAATTTTATTGTAACAAAATTCATTGAACCTAAGAAACTGTTTCGATTTTTTTTTATGCCGTGTTTTTTAGTCATTTTTTGATGGATTCGGGCTTTCGCGGGGGGATACGTTGCAGGAGATGATGCAGTCGTTTCGCCGGTTTCGGGAGGCTATGCAGTCTCAGATTGTCAAAAGAATAAAAAACGGTAACGCTTCGGGTAACCGCCCGAACGTTAAAACAAATTTGGGAAGGCTTCGGGTAACTGCCCGAACGTTAAAATAAATTTGGGAAGGCTTCGGGCAACTGCCCGAATGTTAAAATAAAGTGAGGGAGCTTTCGGGCAACTGCCCGAACGTTAAAATAAAGTGAGGGAGGCTTCGGGTAACCGCCCGAACGTTAAAATAAATTTGGGGAGGCTTCGGGCAATTGACGGAGGCGGTACGAAAAATTCAAAACAGTTTCTGAGAAATTTGTTTTAGAA
>JBGYGP010000096.1:0-5445 GCA_041820645.1 Proteiniphilum sp.
CAACGGACAAATTCGTTGGAAAAACAGAGTACACGAAGTGTTGTACGGCTACAACCTATTGACCGAACTTCCGTCGGAACATTCCGATTATTGCCTTTTACATCATAAACAGATGAAACGACAGATTGCACAGAACGAAATGTACGACCAGATGGATTAAAGGGTCGGCTGCGTGATGAAATCGATCGCCTTGTCGAACTTGGTGAGCACCTCTCCCCAGGTATAATGGTCTGTTACATATTGTTTTGCTTTGGAGGCGAAGCGAGAACGCTCCTCTTCCGACAAACGGATTACCTTCGTCAGGGTTTGTTCGAACGAGGGATAATCGGTGTAGTAAAAACCGGCATCGCTTTTGTCGATGTGCACCTTGAGCACCTCGCACCCTCCGTTTACAACCACTATTTTGCCCTGAATCATGGCCTCGAGTGTTACCAACGAGAGGCTTTCGTATCTGGAGGGCAGTATCAGTCCCAAACTGTTTTTCAGCAGGTAGTATTTGTCTTTCTCGTCGATGAATCCGGTAAGGAGAATGTTGTCGGAGGGTTCTACGCCCAGAAAATCTTTGCCTATCATGACCAGCTTCACCGCAGGATGTTTTTCGGAAAACCGGTTGAAGTAGTCAATCAGTTCCGCGCACCCCTTATTGGTTTCTATTCTTCCGATATAGACGAAGTAGGGGAAGTCGAACCGCAATTCCTCACCGGGCAGATAGTCCTGTTCCAAAACAAACTCATCTATACCTACGCCGGCAACATCGGTATTCTTACAATACCGGGCAAAGCGCCGCTCAACCAGACGCTGCTCACTCTCGGTGTTATACATGATGAAGCGGGGGACGGCGAAGATGTTTTCATAAGGCTTGGTAAACATAACTTCCTCGTCGTGTGCGGTGGGAATGAAGAGCGCTTTCGCGCTTACAACGGGCATCCCTGCCACAGTGGGATAATAGAGATAGGTGAAGAAGATGAACACATCGTATTCGTCGGCATTATTCTTTATATAGTCGATAAGTTCGGGACAATAGGGTCCTTGTCCGAAAAGAAAATCGTCGATATCGCGTTGTGTTACTCTCGATAAATCGAATTTCTTATTCAAGAAGTCGAAAAGTCCCAGACGCCGTAAGATTTTGAAATATTTTTTCCTCCCGAAGATGGCTCTGTAGGCTTTTCTTCTTCTGTGGCCGGAAATGGTGTGCAGGGTAGCGAAACGGATAACGGGAAGCCCGTTGACGACCGTTTCGCCGGCAGCGTAATGATTAGGCCAGCCAAAATAATCCAGCGCAGTGGTGGTAAGTATCGTTACGTGATACCTGCCGGCCAAATGTTCGGCCAGAATCCGGGCGTGATACTCGGCTCCGCCGTTTACTTCATTGCCGTATCTTTGTACGACGATTGCTATCTTTTTCAATGAGAATGAATTTTTATGTTTACCCGGTTGCAAAAATAATGCTTTTTTATCAGACGGGAAAATAAAGTCGAATCGAAGAGTTGCCGTGCGTAAAATATAAAAAATGTTCCGACGCATGCTCTATGGCTAAAAATCCTTAATTCGAATAACACAATTCTTTTTGCCTCCCTTTTTATCGTTAATTTTGTGGCTCGGGCAAAATTTCAGGAACAACTTTTATTTTCCTCCGCTGGTACAACAAAGAGCGCAATGCCCCGACAAAGAAGACGCCGTGCCGCGAAGCGCCGCAAAATATATTCGAAACGGAATCAAATAACTATAATTCAATTGCGATGAAACAGGTTTTACTATTTGCAGTTCTGCTTCTCACGACCGCCACGGCTGTCGCACAAAACAACGTAAAAGGACGCTTGGTATCGGAGACCGATAACTCTCCCCTCCCCTACGCCACCATCTCCGTCGCCTACGAATCGGCTCCACTGAAAGCGATTAAAAAGTTTGCGACCGACGACGACGGGAAGTTCTCTGCCCCACTCTCCGCAGGAAAATACATTTTCGATTTCCAATTCGTGGGAATGAACGGCAAAAAACTCCCCGTAGAGGTCACCGAAGGCGATACCGACCTCGGCGAGGTAACTCTGAGCGAAAGCTCCACCGAATTGGAAGAGGTGAGCGTGGTAGCTCAAAAGCCGTTGGTAAAAGTAGAAATCGACAAGCTCACGTACAACGCCAAAGAAGACCCCGAAGCCTCCACCTCGAGCGTACTCGACCTGCTGCGCAAGGTACCCCTGGTTACGGTGGACGGAGAAGACAATATCCAGTTGAAAGGCTCTTCCAGCTACAAGATATACCTCAACGGGAAACCCTCGAACATGATTACCAACAACCCTTCGCAGGTGCTCAAAAGCATGCCCGCCAACAGCGTGAAAGACATCGAGGTGATTACCGATCCGGGCGCCAGATACGACGCCGAAGGCGTAGGCGGAATCATCAACATCATCACCGACAAACGAGCCGACGAGGGATACTCCGGCTCGGTAGGCGCCAACGGCGACACTTTCGGCGGCTACGGCGGCAATGCTTATCTCTCGCTCAAATACGGTAAATTCGGATTCACCGGCAACGGCGCCTATTTTTACCATACCCGCCCCCAATCGGAAACATTTTTCACCCGCGAAGAGACAGGCAACAAACTCACACAGGAAGGAACCGCCAAAAACTACGGCGGCGGCCTCTACTACAACACGCAACTGAGCTACGAGCCCGATACGCTCAACCTCTTCAACCTCTCCGTCGGCCAATTCGGCGGGAAATTCCACACCGACTCCAAACAAAAAGCCCTCTCGCAAGGGACAAGAGATTACTCTTACCTATCGAGCGGCAACTCGATAAACGAGTTCGGCTCCTTTACGCTGACAGCCGACTACCAGCGGACATTCAAAAAGAAAGACGAGTTGCTCACCGTCTCCTATCGGTTTGAGAAAGACCCTAACGACAGTGAGTTCGAAACCCTTTACGACGAAGTTACCGGGAACTTCTATCTCCCCGACGGATACCGCCAGAGGAGCATCAACAAGGCCGGAGGAAACGAACACACCGGACAGATAGACTACGTAAACCCCATTACTCCGAAACACGGCATCGAAGTAGGTTTGAAATACATCTACCGCGACAATTCCAGCCGCGGAGACAACACTTTCTTCGATGTGAATGACAAGCAATGGAAAGAAGACATCAGCCGGAAAAACGATCTCGACCACACGCAGAAAATATTCTCGGGATACGCCGGATACAACTTCAAGACCGGAAAATTCGGTCTGAAACTGGGACTGCGCGGTGAAAACACACGCCAGACAATCCGCTTCATCAACGCAGCAAACGACACCAAAGTGCCATCCGACTTCTTCGACTTGGTACCGTCGGCCGCCTTCTCCTATCAATTGGGCATGACCAAGACCCTCCGCGGAGGATACAACATGCGCATCTCCCGCCCCGGAATATGGTATCTCAACCCCTACGTAAACAATGCCGACCCCAACAACATACGCTACGGAAATCCCGACCTAAACGCCGAAAAAACGCACGTATTCAACATCAATTACGGCTCGTTCGCACAAAAAATCAACTTCAACGCCACCCTCAGCTACGCTTTTACCCAAAACGCCATCACATCCTATATTTTTGTGGACAACAACGGCGTAACGTACAACACCTTCCGTAACATCGGACGCAACAACTCCGCCGGACTCGACGGATACCTCAGCTGGACGCCCTCGCAAGTTGTCCGTTTCAACCTCAACGGATCCGTCAGCTACACCGACATCCGCAGCGCGGAAAATGCCGCCCTCCGAAACAGCGGATTCTCGGGAAATGGATTCGGAGGTCTCACCCTCACCCTCCCGAAAGATTTCCGTCTGAGCGCAAACGGAGGACTGTTTCTCAACAGAATACAGTTGCAAACTACGCAATCGGCTTTCTATTTCTATTCGTTCAGCGCCATGAAGAGTTTCTTCTCCAAGAAACTCGATGTTTCGCTCAACGTTCTCACACCCTTTCACAAATACCGCGAATTCAAATCCACCACCACCGGCGAAGGCTTCGTGCAGCAAATGGTTTTCCGCAGTACCATGCGCAGCATCCGCCTGAGCCTGACCTACCGTTTCGGCGATTTGAAATCTTCGATGAAAAAAGTACAACGAAGCATCACCAACGAAGATGTCATGGAGGGCGAAAGCAACTCGCAACAGGGTGGCGGAGCCGGAAACTGAACACAAAGAAAAAAAACGGTTGCACTGCAGCAAAAAAAACTACCACCATGCGCATCGACATCATCACCGTTTTGCCCGAAATAGTGGAAGGAGCCATCAGCCACTCCATCCTTAAACGCGCTCAGGACAAAGGCCTGGCGCAATTCGGGCTGCACAGCCTGCGCGACTACACACTCAACAAACACCGCCGCGTGGACGACTATCCCTTCGGCGGCGAAGCCGGAATGGTGTTGCAGATAGAACCTATCGACCGCTGCATCGCCCATTTGAAAGCCCAACGCGCTTACGACGAGGTGCTATTTACCACACCCGACGGCGAACGCTTTACACAAAAAATCGCCAACGAACTTTCGCTCCTCCGCAACATCATCATACTCTGCGGACACTATAAAGGCGTGGATTATCGCGTTCGCGAACACCTCGTTACGCGCGAAATCTCCATCGGCGACTTTGTACTCACCGGCGGCGAATTGGTTGCCGCCATGATAGCCGATGCCGTGGTGCGTCTTCTGCCCGGCGTTATCGGCGACGAGCAATCGGCTCTCTCCGATTCGTTTCAGGACGGCCTGCTGGCGCCGCCCGTTTACACCCGTCCCGCCGAATACAACGGTTGGCGCGTACCCGATGTCCTCTTATCGGGACATGAGCGCAACATCGCCGAGTGGCGGCTCGAACAGGCGCACCGGCGCACAAAACACCTGCGCCCCGATTTGTACGGAGGAGAAAAATAAACAGATGCCGCCGCGAAGCGGCTGAAAAGAGAAGCATAGCAGCAGTATTATGGTAGCACGGCGTATCGCTTGTGCGTTTTGAGCAGCAGCGCTGCGACACCTGTTTATTTTTATCGGACAGCAAGATATTTTTATTATCTTTGCACAATAACAACCAAGCTGAACAATCATCATGAAAGAATTCAGTAAACCCGTAAATTCAGTCTATTCCGTTTTCGGTCCGGAAGAGAAAGAGAAAAATGCCGAACACTCCGAAAGTGTATCTGTCAGAAAAATAAACCCGATATTTCGGAACACAGGTTTTACCTTATCGGCAGTCGTCGTCTTTCTGCTGTTATCTTCTTTTCAGCAGATGCCCACCGTCACTTCATTCGATGAAGAAGCTAAAATCATGTCCGAACCATTCGTTCAGGATCAAACACCTGCCGGAGAAGAGATGAAACTTCTGGCCGAAGGAAACAGAAAAGCGTTTTATCTTCGTTTGGACGTGCCTCCCAGTAATGACGATTTTATCGGTCAATATACATTATACGTGAAGG
>JBGYGP010000097.1:0-4348 GCA_041820645.1 Proteiniphilum sp.
TTCGCATTGAAACTGCCCGGAGTTTCCGGCTCCGAAAAAACATCGTATCGAAAAGTACCGCGAGATAATTTCACATCGGTAATGGATATCTTCATGGGGGCTTTTGTAGAAGTTTTTTTTATGGTATCGGTCGGCGCAAAAGCATCGATAACGAATTGGAAATTAAATGGCGTTTCGGGTGTTTCGCGATGGATTTTTCCCGTAAAATTATCCAGCCTGACCGCTTCTATGGAGAGTTGGTTGTCAAGCAGATTCCAAACGTTCACACGGGCCGAAAGCGTCTCGGCATAAAGCAAAGTATCTTTTTTTTGATCTTCAACGTAAAGGCCTCCGATTTCAACCCGGTTGAACAACCGAATCCGGATTTTATCAATCGACATTTCGGTTTTGAGTTTGGGTTTCAGTTTATCGAGGGCAAAATCGGCGGCATATTTCTGAACCGAAGGTATCGAGAATGCGGCAAACAGCATAACATTCAGCAATATTATGCCAAGAAGTACAAATGCCAGAATCTTGATGACTTTCTTAACTATCTTCATTCTATGAAATTAACTCGCAATAATACAAAAAAAACAGCTAAAAAACTGCTCTAAAAGGCTTTTTAACCAAAAGCAAGATTATTTCGCTATTCGCCACAACAGCGAACTATCGCCGTAACTAAGGAAACGAAAATTATTTTTCAGGGCATAATCGTAAACTGTACGCCAATCGTTCCCTACCAAAGCCGAAACAAGTAACAACAGTGTACTTTGAGGTTGATGAAAATTGGTAACAATAGCATCTGTAAAATGAAAAACATAGCCCGGGGCAATCATGATACTCGTGAATGCCATCAAGGCATCCAGATGATTATTCTCCAGATAGCAAAGGATGGCTTGCAAAGACGCTTCGGGCGAAACAGGATTTGTTTCTTCGTAAGGTTCCCATTGTCCGACAAATAAATCCTGCGTGGAAATATCGGGATTTAAAAGGATTTTTTTCCCAAGGTAATACAGACTCTCTACCGTACGCGCCGATGTGGTTCCCACCACAACAAGCGGCGATTGGTTGTAAAGAATGGCTTCCACCGTGCTTTTTGAAACAGAGATAAATTCGGTGTGCATCTCATGTTTTCCGATAGTCTCCGATTTTATCGGTTTAAATGTTCCCGCCCCCACGTGAAGCGTAACCTTTGCCATGTGAATATCCTGTTTTTCGAGTTCCTTCATCACCCTCGCCGTAAAATGCAACCCGGCCGTAGGCGCAGCAACAGAGCCTTCTATCCGGGAATAAACGGTTTGGTAGGTTTCGTTGTCGGCAGCTTCGGCGTCCCGGTTGAGATAGGGAGGGATGGGCAAGTCGCCGGCAATTTCCAACAATTCGGAAAAAGTAACCTCCCTCCCACTCCACGAAAACGTTACCACCGTATCATTTCCGTTTACCGATTGTTTTTCGGCATTTAATATAATCAGATGATTCTCGAAAGGAATTTCAAGGCTCAAAACTTCGTTTTTCCATTTTTTCGCGTTGCCAATCATGCAATGCCACGAACAAGATTCGCGCTGCTGAAAATTAATGACATAATCCTGCGGCGAAGAAGGCGAAAGACAAAAAATCTCAATCGCCGCTCCGGTCGTTTTCCGAAAATGCAAACGGGCATGTATCACTTTGGTATCATTGAAAATCATCAAGCTGTTTTTCGGAATGCAAAACGGCAGTTGGGTAAACGGGCGAATACCAATCTCACCTCCCCGATACACCAACAGTTTTGATTCATCGCGTTCGGGTAGAGGGTATTTTGCAATGCGGTCTTCCGGCAAATTGTAGTTATAATCGGATATATAGAGTTTTTCGACTTCCGTTTTTTTCATTTTTTGATATAAGCTCGCTTTTTTTTTATCATTATTTATGGAAATAATTCGACAAAATTAGGCAACTTTGCACTTGTAACAAAAAAAACATGGAATATCTCCATAAAAGATTAGATACGGGATGAGAAAATTAACAGTCGGGGACAAAGTAAGGTTTCTGAATTCCATTGGCGGAGGGGTAGTTAAAGGCTTTTTAAACAAACAAGTCGTTTTGGTAGAAGATGAGTCGGGATTTGACATACCCATTCTCATTTCGGAAGTTGTGGCGGTAGATGCCGAAAAAAACGACAAACTCAAAACAAGTGAGCCGGAACCCGCCGTCGCAAAGATTGAAAAAAAACCGGAATCGCCGCGAAACGAAATTACCGAAACTCCCGAAGGCGAGAATATTACCACCTGCCTGGTTTACCTTCCTTCCGATATGAAAAATATTTCGAATACAAGTTTCGAATGCTATTTTGTAAACGACAGCAATTACTATCTGTTTTTCAATTACATGAATCGAGAAAACAATTCATGGTGCTCTCGTTACAACGGAATCATCGAACCCAATACCCAGATATTTATCGAAGAATTCGACAAAAGCCAACTCAACGAGTTAGAGAAAATATGCGTTCAGTTTGTAGCATTCAAGCACAACAAACCTTTCGGCATTAAAAATCCGGTATCGGTTGAGTTGAGGATAGATACGGTGAAATTTTACAAACTGCACAGTTTTACAGAAAACGATTATTTCGACGATAACGCCCTTGTCTATTATATCTCCAAGTCTGACGCTCCCGTGCGCGAGATGCTTATCGAAACCGCCGGCTTAAAAAAAGCTATGATGGAGAAAAACGCCGCCGAAAGACGCCCAAGAGTAATGCCGACCGGTAAAAAAACAGAAAGGAAAATCATAGAAGTAGATCTGCACATCAACGAACTGTTAGATAACACATCGGGCATGGACAATGTAACCATGCAGGAAGTACAACTTCAAAAATTCAACGAAACGATGCAAGAGAACCTAAAATACAAAGGCAAAAAAATCGTTTTTATCCACGGCAAAGGCGAAGGTGTACTCAAAAGCGCCATTCTCAAGGAGTTGAAACAAAAATACAAATCATGTTATTTTCAAGACGCTTCGTTTCGAGAATACGGTTATGGAGCAACTATGGTAACAATCAGATAACTAACACAAAAATACAATGAAGAAGATTTTAGCGATATTGTTAGCCGCTCTGTTTCTGAGCAGTTGCAGTTTATTCAAACAAATAGGCGGAGCCTACAATCTTTCGCAATGCGAATACACCTACAACTCCATAAGCGACATTCAGCTCGTGGGGATCAATTTGGGAAATACCGCCACCATTTCCCTATCTGATTTTGCCAGTATCTCCACCATTCTCAACGGAGGCACCTTGCAAACCATCCCTTTCAGTATGACGCTCAACATGAATGTGAAAAATCCCAACACGGTGGCAGCCTTTCTCAACGGGTTGGAGTACGCAATCGATATCAACGATTTGGAATTTACGAATGGGAAATTGGACATCCCCTTCAGCATCGAACCGGGCGAAACAAAAGTATTGCCGATATCGGTAAACGTGGATTTGAGAAACTTGATTAACCGATATTCTCGTGAAAAAGTTACTAAAGAGATGACTTCATTTTTGGGACTGTCATCCAATGAAACAAAAATTTCCGTAAAACTTTGGCCTACAATTATAATAGGAAATACGCCGATGAAATCGCCCGCGGCAATTCCGGTAACTTTTACCTTCGGAGAGTAAAGAGCAATTTGATGAGAAAAGGCGGAAAACAGGAAAGACAGGAAGCTATCCAATCAATCCTTCGGGAAGACAGAATTGAGAATCAAGACGAATTGTTGCAAATACTCTCCGAACGAGGATTCGAATTAACTCAAGCCACCCTGTCGCGCGATTTCAGGGAGATGAAAATCGCCAAAACACCCGATTCCGATGGAAATTATTTTTACCAACTCCCAAGCAGGCAAATCCCGGAAAACAGAAGGCGAAAACAGGGCATTACCTCCTCTTTTTCCCGGCGGGGAATTATCAACATCGAATTTTCGGGACAATTTGCCGTAATAAAAACGCCGAACGGATATGCCAACGGAATTGCTCACGACATTGACTCGAACAACATTGCCGGAATTGCCGGGACAATTGCCGGGAACGATACCGTACTCGTCGTTTTGCGCGAAAACAGCGACAAAACAGATATCCTCAATTCGCTCAATCTGCTTTTTACACCCAAATAAAAAGATTAATTTATGTTTACGATAGGCATCAGCGGAGGTTCCGGCTCCGGAAAAACAACCCTTGTCAATTCCATTCTCGAAAGAATTCCGTACGAGAAAATTTCACTACTATCGCAAGACGCATATTATAACGACTCATCCCACCTGCCGATGGAAGTCCGAAAAGCCATTAATTTTGACCACCCCGACTCCATTGAGTGGGATTTGATGCTCGACCACATTCAGAAACTGAAAA
>JBGYGP010000098.1:0-3804 GCA_041820645.1 Proteiniphilum sp.
CGGCATCCTCCTCATTACCCAGTCCGCGGTAACAAACACCCTTATAATACTCCACGTCGTTCTCATTTATGGTACTCAGTTTCCCTTCTCCCAGATTAGGCGGATATACATCCGTTTCATTCAGCAATTCCAAAGCTCGACTGTAATTCTTTTCTTCGATGGCCTGTTTGGCCAATCGAATCCTGCAATAAGTGTATTGAGAGGTTATTTTCCCTTCTCCTCCCTCCCACGGATGGAAGTTGCGGACGCTGCACAATGCTGCTGCGGTTTCGTATTGCCCCAATTGATTGTACAATGAAATACGCTCTATAAACAGGTCATCGCGTTTTTCCACCAAATCCATGTGCGATTCTAAAACTTGCAGACGCTTTGTAGGGGCATAATTCAGTTTTTTATACAACTGGTCTAATTCCATGAATACACGAGCATCGGTTTTGTCAAGAGAAAACGCTTTCTCCATCAATTTTTTAGCTTCCTCCTTTTTATTTGCTTTGTTATAGTAAGCAAGGGATAAGTTTCGTAAAACCGTGGGAAGCGTGTCGCAAATGGAAACCGATTTTTCCCAACAATCAATAGCTTCTCTATATTGCCGGTTTGCATACCAGAAATTTCCCAGATAATAAAGCGCTTTAAAATCTTTTGAGTTAATCGAAAGAATTTTTTGAAGGATAATCGCCTCTTCCAGCCGGTTGGGGAAACACTTATCGGGCGATAAGTTTGCCGCCCTTTTATAAATCTCCTTTGCTTTATCTGCATGATTGTTACACAGATAGAAATAACTCAATGCGTACAAAATCATCGGATAAATACCTTTAGGTGTTTCTACAATCCATTCCAACAACTCAATTGCTTCGTCGTACAATCCTGCAGCGGCAAAATCAAGTGCATATTCCAGATAACTGTGTTCATTATCCTGTAAAAGTTCCGTAATTGTCCCCTTTAGCTTTTCTTCTTTTGTAAGAAGCCATTGTTCAAAAAGACACCCAATATTAAACCTGTCAATTTTCAGCGACGCGGTTATCCATTGCAAAGCCTCTCCCGGTTCTCCGGTTTTCCGCAAAATGGAAGCTTTCAATTGGCGTGCTTTGTGGTTATGCCAATTACGTATCAAGGCCTCATTGATATTTCCTTGCGCCAAATTCCAATCTCCTCTTATACAATCAATCTGCGCTATTGAAAAATAAGCAGGCCCTTTCCACGCAGCATTCCAAGCCGATTTAAAAAATGCACGGTAAGCTCCATCCAATTCCGATTGCAGTTTCAGGCAGCATCCCAAGTTATAGTACGGTTCACCATCGTAAGGATTCGGATTCCTTTTGGTAAGTGTCTCTATCGCCTTTTCAAAATAAAATTGTGCCTGTTGAAATTTTCCCCGCCTCATCAACAAAAGTCCGAGAGCATTGTTACAACGCACATCTCCCGAATCGCGAGAAAGCGCTTCTTTGTAATAATCTATAGGATTAAAAGTAGCGTGTCGATATTGCTCTAAATGAAGTCCGGTAAGATACAACTGCTCAATCAGAGGGATATCTTTCGGCTCAGCGGCGCCTTCGGCTGCCGGAGGAAGAATAGATTCTCCCAACTTATTCTCTGTGCTGTATGTCAGCAACGTTTTGTTATCATCCGATAAAACCTTTAAGAATAATATCGTTCCGACATTTTTATTTTCCAGTTTAATTGATTTTTTAAAAGGAATTTCAGGAGAAATAGCAATCTTTTCGCTGGAGAGAATTACCTCTTTTTCGTCTGTCAATAAAACATGAATATTTTCAATTGTTGATGTGGTATATATAATTACGGTGGCTGTACCATTTTTTGTCTCAAGGTTAACAATCAAATCTTTTGTTGCTGTTTTCACGTTACCAACTTCCGCATAAGGCATAAAAAACTGAGACCATGTTTTTTCTTCATAAGGCTGTAACCATGAAAAATCGGGTTGGTTGTCGGTATATACGCCGGTCATCAACTCAATATAGGGTCCGTCTTCATCCGTTAGATTCCGTTCCCATGCTTTTCCAAAATTGCCATTCCCCCATGTCCATTGTTTTTTCCCCGGAGAGATGTGGTAATTAGCTATGTGCAGCAGCCCTGTTTTTGTTCTTTCATTGTATCCGCCAACAAAATCGTACTCCGACCGGATTGCCATGTATGACGTCGGGACAGGGATGTTTGCATATCTCGATATATCAACTCCTTTCGAATAATCATGCTTATAATATATTCCTGTTGCAACAGGAAACGAAGATACATCTCTTTTTCCGTGGTCAAAAACCGCATTAACATCCGGCGGAAAAACCGACTTGTAAGCATCATCAACTGCAACAGCCGGATTAGCCCACCAAAGAAAGGTTTGAGGGAAAGCTGTCCTGTTATAGACTTTAGCTTTAATTTCGATGTATGCTTTGTCCGGATAAAGCGTAATACCATGCATGCCTTTCAATCGGGACATGCGCTCCACTTCATTACACCATGCGGTTATGCTGCCATCCGTATTCTCTTCGATTAAAAATTCAGTAGGATAAAAGGTACTCGGACGATGATGTTGAGGCCAGTTAAATTCAATTCCTCCCGAAATCCAAGGCCCGGTTAAACCAACCAAGGCCGGCTTGATTACTTGATTGTAATAGAAAACATGAGATGCCCGTATCTTATCGTAAACCATTTGTATTCGACCTCCCAATTCAGGCAATATCATTACTTTCAGGTATTTGTTTTCAAGAAAAAGAGCCTTATAGCTTTTATCCTTTTTTTCATCATAAATTTTCTCAATTACCGGATACGGATAAACAACACCTGTACTACCCTGATAGACTCTTTTTTCCAAAAACATCGGATTTTTTTCCTCTTCCCCGACAGCATACGTAGGAAGCAAAATATCTTCTTTCCATGCTCTTACCACTCCCGATTTGGTTATGGTCGATCGGATTAAATATCCGGTTATTCTTTCCATGAGTTTCAACCCTTTAATTAATAATTATTCTATAATCTCTTTTTCTATCTGTTCCAATGTTTTTCCCTTTGTTTCGGGCAAGTTTGCTTTAATAAAAGTAAATCCTGCCAGGCAAATTAAACCGTAAAGCCAGAAAGTTCCGTAAGAACCGAGTAATTTATTCAATAATGGAAAAGTATACGTGAGAACAAAGCATGCAGCCCACAATGCAAATGTGGAAACCGCCATAGCCAAACCTCTTATTTTTGTTGGGAAAATCTCCGCGATAATAACCCAAGTTACCGGAGCTAATGTCATAGCGTAACAAGCAATTGCAAGTACTACAAGCAACAACATTGCCATGCCTTCCAATCGGAAAAAATATCCGATACCTAACAGAAGATAAATAAGTGTTAACCCTATTGTTCCAAATAACATAAGAGAACGCCGGCCTAATTTGTCAACGGTGTACATCCCGACAAATGTAAAAACAACGTTCACGATACCGGTAATAACAATATTAAAAAGCATATCAGAGACATTGTATCCGGCAGCGGAAAATATCTCTTGAGCATAATTAAATATAACGTTAATACCGCACCATTGCTGCAATACAGCTATGACAATCCCCATAACAACAACTCTTACAAGCTTGCCTTTGAGCAAATACGCGAAAGATACCCGTTCGGTTGTCAACGATAGCGTTTCTTTTATGTTGTTCAATTGGCTTTGCGCAAAATCACGGTCTTTCATTCGGATAAATACGTTAAACGCTTTGTCGTATTTTAGCTTTGAAGCAAGCCAACGGGGACTCTCCGGTATAAAGAAAATCAATAGGAAAAACAGTATAGCAGGAATTGTTTCCGCCCAAAACA
>JBGYGP010000099.1:0-3791 GCA_041820645.1 Proteiniphilum sp.
GGTCAAAAAATAATATTCTTCTAAAAAGTGCGTAAAGTAAGTTTCCGTCGGCTTTGATTTTTTAACCCACATTAGTCGTTCAACTATTTTCTTGAAAAAAAATCAAATTCAAAATCTTTTAAACTCATTATAAAATAGATATTTATTCGACAACATTGCTGTCCGGTAAATTATCAAGTAATCAATTATTCGCATAAACGAGGTTTCGGGTGTTAGCCTATTTTTGCGTAGAAAAAACAGAGTACTGCAAAGGTGAATATTTATAGAACTGCAAGGAGAACGAATTTTATCAATCGGATAGTTGCAATCGCATTTATTTCTAACGCCGAATCCGGGTTTATGTGGAAGGACTATAAACCGGACAGCAGTATTGCACGGCTCTTTTTGTTAAAAATAGTGTAGAGGCATTATCGTTTACTGTTTGTATAAAATATTTGAGCTATTTTTGTATCAAGTATTATTATAATGCACAGAAATCATGCGATATTGCTTGAAACTATTAATCGCTTGTATTTTGGGGGTTTTCTCTCTCGCCTTATCACAAAATGCACTTGCTCAAAAAGAGGTCTTTACGGTTGTTATCGACCCTGGACATGGTGGGCGCGATCCGGGTGCTTTGGGAGCAAAAACCAAAGAAAAAGACATTGTTCTTGCCGTTGGTAAAAAATTGGGCGACCTCATCAGCAAAAACCACAAAGACGTGAAAGTGGTTTATACACGCAGTACCGACAAATCCGTAGGATTGAGCCAACGGGCAGAAATAGCCAACAAAGCCAAAGCCGATCTTTTTATCTCGATACATTGCAACGCCATAGCCAAGAGATCCAAATCGCCACAAGGCGTCGAAACTTTCGTTTTGGGGTTGCACCGGAGCAAAGACAATTTGGATGTGGCGAAAGCCGAAAATTCCGTAATTCTCTACGAAGACGACTACTCCACAAAATATCAGGGATTTGACCCAAACGAACCGGAATCGTACATCATTTTCGAGTTCATGACCGACCAATACCTGCAACAAAGCATTTATTTCGCTTCCATCGTGCAAAACAAACTCGTAAACAATTCGAAAAGAATAAACAGAAACGTGCGGCAGGCCGGATTTCTGGTACTTAGAGAAGTTGCCATGCCGAGTATTCTGATTGAATTGGGATACATTTCAAACATTAGCGAAGGGCGTTATATGAAAAGCGCATCGGGACAAAATTCCCTCGCAAACTCCATCTATCAGGGATTCAAACAGTATAAACGTGAATACGACAAAAAAAGCTACGTCTTCACAAACAACACACCCGAACCCAATAGAGTCAATACCTCTCCCGAAGCCATCGCTGTCCCTCCCGAAACGGGCAACGATTCTATTTCGGAATATCGAATTCAGATTTTGACTTCGTCCGAAAAATTAGAGGCAAACTCCAAGCATTTCAAAGGCTTGTCTCCCATCGATTACTACACGGATGGAGGACTTTACAAATACACATACGGTAAATCTCATGATTTCGATGAAATAAATAAAACATTGAAAGATGTGGCGAAAAAATTTACCGGAGCTTTTATCATTGAATTCAAAAACGGACAAAGAATCAAATAACCTCCTATTTCACACTCTTATGAAACTTTCCAAAAACTTTATCATCGGTAGCTCGTTTGTTATCAGCATCGCCCTATTGTATTTCGGCATTAATTTCCTGAAAGGCTCAAATATCTTCAAAAAACAACAATCCTACATCGCCCTCTTCGACGATATTACCGGATTAAACACCTCCTCGCCCGTATATGTCAGCGGTTACCAGATAGGACTTGTAAACGATATTAAAATGCACTCCGAAAATCCGGTAAAACTTGCCGTGGAAATCAGCCTCAGAGGAAACTATAAAATACCCAAAGGGAGTTATTTCCAATTCTCATCCGATTTTTTGGGGGTATCCGTAGTAAAACTTATCGTTCCCGAAAACGCTCCTTCCGGAATGTATGCCCCGGGTGATACCATTCCGGGGAAACAAGCGGGAGATATGCTGGCAAGCGTAGCAGGTGTAATGCCGAAAACCGATTCGTTGCTGACGCACATCGACAAAGCCGTACTCTCGCTCAACGAACTTTTATCGAGTCCTTTGTGGCTTAATTCGGCGGAGGGAATCAATTCCACGATTACCCAACTCAATGCGGGCAGTAAAGATCTCAGTGCCCTTATGCAATCGCTCCGAAAAGATATTCCGGCTGTTACGGGAAATCTGGCAAATGTATCGGCCGATTTAAGGGAGATAAGCTCGGAAGTAAACTCCATGGAGCTTGAAAAGACTTTCGCATCACTTGAGCAGACAATCGATAATCTGAAAACAATTACCGGCAAAATCAACGGACAAGACAATTCGTTGGGAAAACTGACAAACAGTACCGAATTGCACGACAGTCTTACAAACACCCTCAATACTGCAACAAAACTATTGGAAGATATTCGCCTGAATCCCGAAAAATACTTAAGTATCAGATTGCGTTTATTCTAAGAAACGAATTCTGATATTTTTTGTCGATTCTGCAAGTAAAAAGATATGATTAAATAGAATTATTCTAAATAAAGAATTGTTTTCGGAAAAATAAAACACACTGATTTTCCGATTTTAGCATCTTTTTCATAACCACCTCCCAATATTTGGCTCTTTCTATTGATATACGCAGATACTCCTATAAATTAAGAATTTAGAACATTCAAAAAACATACAACACAATGACAATCAGTTTTTTAGATGTATTTATTTGAAAATTAACAAAATCTATAAAGTCAAAAAATCGGAAAGATTCGGATATTTTTTTTTCTCGAATATTTTTCCAAATTTTGTAGTCTGTTACGAGTAGAACTCTATTCGAAAGGAAGATCAAAACTTTTCAACACACAAACGAAAATGGGGAACAAACACAAAAAACTATGGTCGGAATGCCTTGTCATCATTCGGGATATTATTCCCGAAGCGGCGTTTAATACCTGGTTTGCACCCATCATCCCGTTAAAATACGAAGATAACGTTCTTACCATTCAGGTTCCGAGTCAATTCTTTTACGAGTACCTCGAAGACAAATACCTCGACTTGCTCCAACAGACTTTGTATCGCGTAATCGGGAACGGAACGCTACTCAACTACAGCGTATTGATTGAAACCGAAAACAATACTTCCGTAGAAATACTTGGTGAGAAGAAAAATCTTTCGGGAGAAAAGAAGCAAAAAACAATACAAACCAAAGTGCCTACTCCGTTCGACAGGGTTGAAACGGCTGACTTCGACTCCCAGATAAATCCGAGATATACTTTCGATAACTTTTTTCAGGGGGAGAGCAATCGTTTGGCGCGTACTGCAGCCGAAGCCGTTGGTGTGAATCCTGCGAAAACGGCCTTCAATCCGTTGTTCGTTTACGGAAAATCGGGAGTAGGTAAGACCCACATGTGCCACGCCATCGGGTCAAAAGTTTTGGAACTTTACCCCGGTAAACGCGTGCTTTACGTTACCGCACATCTGTTCAAGGTACAATATACCGACGCGAAACGCTTCAATACCATCAACGATTTTATCAATTTCTATCAGAATATCGATGTTTTGATAATTGACGACATTCAGGAGTTATCGGGATTGGAGAAGACGCAGAACACCTTTTTTCATATTTTCAACCACTTGCATCAAAACAACAAGCAATTGGTTATGACTTCCGATTGTGCTCCGATGGAGATGCAGGGGATGGAAGAGCGTTTTCTTACCCGCTTCCGATGGGGGCTTTCTACGAAATTGGATTCTCCCGACATCGAA
>JBGYGP010000100.1:0-2774 GCA_041820645.1 Proteiniphilum sp.
GACAGCCCCGAAGAGAAGAAAAGAATATCAAGATTCTGGGCGGATAGCCCCGAAGAGAAGAAAAGGACGGAGCGGGATGAAAAGAAACCGGCGAGAGATAAATTCTCCCGCCGGACAAACAATGTAACAATATAAATTACATCTCCTTTTTTGAATCGGAAGAGTAACTATAAGTTCGGATTAACGGTTTTCCAATCGCCGATTGGGGGGATGACTCCCATCGCAATGACTTCGTCGCGCAGCTTCGCCAGGTGTCGGTAGCTCTCTTTCAAGGCTGCCATTTCGCTGTCGGTACCTTTGGTGTCGTTGATAACCACGCCCTTTGAGGTAATATCGGTTTCCATCGCCATCATGATATGCGGGAAATCGGGCGTGTTTACGTAGCAGCCCGAAGGCCAACGGAATTTTTCGCCACCCATGGCCGCCCGTATCATCTCTACCGAAACATACGACGGGCTTTGGAACGAGGAGCGTCCGCGCAACCGGATGATGTTGGCGCCGCCTTTGGTCACGCGTTGTTTCAGGGCGTCCCAATCGGCGTCGGTAAGACGTTCCGTCCCGATCAAATCGGTCAGGGGCGTTCCGTTTACTTTTGCCGTCGAGGCAAAAACGGCCATTTGTTCGCCGTGTCCGCCGTATGTGCGGGTGTTGGTAACTTCGCTTTGGCGCACTCCGAAGTGTTTGGCCAGTTCGCTTTGCAGGCGGGTGCTGTCAAGCCCGGCCAGCGTAGTCACGCATGAGGGACACAACCCCGAGTGAATGAGGGCTACCAGTCCGGTGATGTCGGCCGGATTGAAAATAACCGTCAGGTGTTTTAAGTCGGGACAGTAAGCCTTGATATCTTTCCCCAGTTGCGCGGCAATTTCCGCGTTCCCTTTCAGGAGGTCTTCGCGGGTCATCCCCTCTTTGCGGGGAGCGCCGCCCGAAGAGATCATATACTTGGTTCCCGTAAACGCTTCTTTTACGTCGGTAGTGAAAGTAAAATCGACGCCCTCGAATCCGCAGTGGCGCATCTCTTCCCATACTCCTTCCAACCCCAATGCGAAAGGGTCGTACAGACAGATGTTGGGAGTTAAGCGCATCATGGCAGCCGTTTGCGCCATGTTCGATCCAATCATGCCGGCAGCGCCGACGATGGTCAGTTTTTCGTTTGTCAGAAAGCTCATAAAATGAAATATTAAAATGTTCAGTGTGATTTCCGGCATCAAATGTACGACATTATCCCGAAATTAAAGAAAAAAATATTTAAATAATGGTTAAAAACAACCGCGATGCACTGCAGAGCCGGAAGGGGCGCGCTCTTTTGTCCTTTCTTACCCGACTCTTGCCCCGCTACGGAGAGGACGAAAAATTATCGGGACGAAAAATTGTCGGTTGTCTCTTTTTTTTCTAATTTTAGAAACTGTTTTGAACTTTACGAATTGCGTGTTTTATTTTTGTCTTTTACGCCGGTTTTGGCTTTCTTCGCAAAGAGCATACTTTGATGTTTTTTTGGGGGGAAACATTTCCGTTCCACTCTTTCGGGAGAGGATGAGAGGAGGCGAAAAATCGAGGTTGCCGGAGCGAAAGGTTACGTGCTCCGTTTCGATTCAAAAGCCGGTAAATCGGTATGAATACTATGTTTGAGTAGCTAAAACATAACATTAAATTGAAGTGCGTATGGCGAAGAAGAGAAAAAAAAAGGGACTTAGCGAGCATCAGCAAAACAAAATCGAAGAGGCGCAACGCCGGAAAACATACCTCAAACGCTTGCTCGGCATGTTGCGTTATCTGGGATACGATGACATTATCGAGTTGCTGAACGAAGAACTGCTCGAAGAGTTTTGGCGGACGCGTACAGCGCTTGTCCGCATCAACCTGTCGCAGGCGAAACATTTTACCAAGCAAAATCAGCAGTATATCCAACGCGAGCTGTATCATCTCTTCGGCATCTTCAAGGCGCCGCTGCCGGACAAAACGGGAGCCGGGCGCGAAATCCTGCTTTCCGATTTCTACGAAATCTGGCTCCCCATGACAATCACCATAGGGCACGATTCGAAAAGACCATCGGAAATAAAAATAAAAACGCTTTTGCGCGAGGCCATGAAAAAATACGGTATTTCGTATCTGAAAGAAGAATCCGGCGAAGGCGACATGGTCTCCCTCGATATACTCAACATCTTTTCCAAAATGGACATGAGATACCGCTCCTATCTGCTCACCTTCGCTTTGCAGTTCAACAACCCCTGCATTCATTTCTTCTGGATCGGTAAGATGGAATACGAGACGATCAACGGACGCGTCAATCGCGAAATAACCTTTTTCTCGAGTAATCCCGTCTCGGTAGTAGGCCCCGGCATAAAAGATTCGCGCCGATATATCTACCGGGTAGGTTTTCCCATTCTGTACGAACGGGAGGGAGAAATAAAATGGCTGTCGGCAAAAATACCGCACAATCCTTATATCCATTTCAACCCCGATGCCGAATACGAAGTTTACATCCAGGAACACGCCATCAAGCGGCTCTTCGAGCGGGTGGACGGAGTATTCTCCTCTACGGTAAACGTGTACATGAATCTCTGTTTCATGGAGTGGAAAACCGATTGGTACAAAGGATCGCTTCTTATCTCCTACGACCTGCATCAACAGAGAGTGGGCTATTTTGTCGCCGATCTGTCCGAAGACAAAAAATCATCATTCGCACCTTCTATTTCATTACCTACGACCGCACACCGGAAGGAGAAGCCCTCTCGAGCTACGCCGGATTGCAGGCATTGGATAAAAAATATCTGGGC
>JBGYGP010000101.1:0-3973 GCA_041820645.1 Proteiniphilum sp.
TCATTTTTTTGTTTTTCTCTTCGTCACAAGATGAGACGGCGTCGTTTCTCCATTTTCCAGCCTGTCTCAATTTGAGACGGCGTCGCTTTTCCGGTTTTCGTCTTGTCTCAATTTGAGACGGTATCATTTTTTTGTTTTTCTCTTCGTCACAAGTTGAGACGGTGTCGTTTCTCCATTTTCCAGCCTGTCTCAATTTGAGACGGCTTCTTTTTCCGGTTTTTTGCCTCGTCCCGTTTCGGGACGGCCGTTTTTATCGCTTGTCCACTCCTCTCCGCGCTTGGGGAGCGCCTCTCCGGCATACCGGAGAGAGGGAAAAAAGAAAAACGCTTTGCTGCGGCTCCGAAAGCGTAAGGCGTCGGGAAGATAAGCGCCGGAGAGCGCGGAAAAAAGGAGAAACCGCGACCCTGTTCGCCTCCCTCTTCCGCCGGCGTGCCCTCCCGAAAATTCAGCCGGGAAAAGATTAAAGAATTTTTTCTTTAATACATTTCTTTTATCCGAGAAAAATGCGTAGCTTTGTGGGCAATAAAAATCGCGTAAGCAACTCAAAAGGGTGCGACGGCAAGCAAAACAAAAAACAGATTCATCGCAGGATTCGTTTCAGGCATCATTCGAGGCGAATCGTTTTTTAAAAAAAAGATCTTCCCCCCTTCTGATTTTCAAACAAAAAGAGTTCAATCCGGAAGACGAGTTATTAACAACATAAATTCAAATCAAATCAACAACATGGCAAATTTAGATTTAAGCAAGTATGGCATCAGGGGCGATTTCGAAATTGTACACAATCCCTCTTATGAAGTTCTTTTTCAGGACGAAATGAACCCCGCAAACCAAGGTTTCGAAAAAGCGAAACTCACCGAAAGCGGCGCTACGGCAGTTTACACCGGCAAGTTTACAGGACGTTCTCCCAAAGACAAATACTTTGTAAAAGACGACGTAACCAAAGACACCCTCTGGTGGGACGGCGTCATCAACCGCCCCTGCACGAAAGAGGCTTTCGACTACTGCAAAAGCCGCGTGGTGAACCAACTCTCCAAAGCAAAAAAACTCTACGTGGTGGATACCTTCTGCGGCACCAACGAAGATACCCGCATGAAAGTGCGTTTCATCGTCGAAGTAGCCTGGCAGGCACACTTCGTTACCAACATGTTCATCCGCCCGTCGCACTACGAACTGGCACATTACGGCGAGCCCGACTTCGTATGCCTCAACGGTTCGAAAACCACCAACGACAAATGGCAGGAGCACGGCCTGAACTCCGAAAACTTCACCTTGTTCGACCTGACCGAAAAGATGCAAGTGATCGGCGGTACCTGGTACGGCGGCGAAATGAAAAAAGGCATCTTCTCGCTGATGAACTACTACCTGCCGTTGCGCGGCATCGCTTCGATGCACTGCTCCGCAAACGTGGGCAAAGAGGGCGATGTAGCCATCTTCTTCGGACTCTCCGGAACCGGCAAAACCACCCTCTCGGCCGACCCGAAACGCTACCTCATCGGTGACGACGAACACGGCTGGGATGCACACGGCGTATTCAACTACGAAGGCGGTTGCTACGCGAAAGTAATCAACCTGAGCGAAGAAAACGAACCGGACATCTGGCGCGCCATCCGTCGCGACGCGCTGCTCGAAAACGTAACGGTGAACGATGCCGGCAAAATCGACTACGCCGACGGTTCCACCACCGAAAATACCCGCGTATCGTACCCCATTTACCACATCAACAAAATCGTTCTCCCCTCGCGCGCCGGACACGCCAAAAAAATCATCTACCTGTCGGCTGACGCATTCGGCGTATTGCCTCCGGTTTCGATTCTCGATGACAACCAGGCACAATACCACTTCCTCTGCGGATTCACATCCAAACTGGCAGGTACCGAACGCGGCATCACCGAACCGCAACCCTCGTTCTCGCCCGCATTCGGCGAAGCTTTCCTCACGCTTCACCCCACGATGTACGCCAAACGTCTGGTGGAAAAGATGAACGAACACGGCGCAAAAGCCTATCTGGTAAACACCGGATGGAACGGTACCGGCAAACGTATCTCGCTGAAAGATACCCGCGCCATCATCGACGCCATCATCGACGGCTCCATCGAATCGGCCGAAAAAATACATATCCCCATCATGAACCTTACCGCTCCCGCAAAACTGGCCGGCGTGTCGGACATCCTCGACCCCCGCACCACATATACCGACAAGAGCGAATGGGAAGCCAAAGCGAAAAAACTGGCCGGCATGTACATCGAAAACTTCAAACAGTACTGCGATAACGACGCCGCCAAAGCGCTTATCCCCTCCGGCCCGCAATTAGACTAATCCGAAAGGGGATTACAATAAAAATCCCGCCTCCGACGAGGCGGGATTTTTTGCGTTTCGAGGGCGTATCCGCCTCGCTAACGGGCGGCATCGAGCAGCATGAGCTCCACCTTCCTGAAATCGATGGGATGCCCTTCGCTCTGCAACGAAACAGTGCCCTCGGAGAGCATCTTGTCGCCACCGTTCAACAACAGGAGCTTGGCGTAAGTCGCGTCTCTCTCGTCGAGCTGCGGACGATTGTAGGTCAATACCGTGTCGCCGTTGACGATGTGGCGGATAACCTCGTTTCCGCGAACTTCCACCTCGGCCGTAACCCACTCTTCGCCATAGAAGTAGCCCGACGAAGAACTGATGCAATGGTCGAGAACCGGCTCTCCGTTCATCTCAATATTAGTTCCGGGTGTGCAGACATTCATGTTCGTACGCTGCACCAGCGAGTCGCTCCCCAGCAGTTGCACCTCGATGGATGTGGGAAACTCCTGATCTCTTTCCATCGACTCGGGAGTTTGCCCGTGCAACATGATGCCGCTGTTTTTATAAGCCCATCCGGGCGCTCCCGGCGTTTGTTCGCCTACGATGCGGTATTCCACCCTGAGTTTGTAATGCGAAAACGTTTTGTTGTAAAAAAGATGCCCGAACCGACCGTCCAACGAATCGTAGGCTTCGTAGCGCACTTTTATTATTCCGTCTTCCACGCGAAATGTGTTTCCGAAATTGTCGCCTGCGTCGTACCCTTTGATTTTTACCGTCCAATCGGCAAGGTCTTTCCCGTTAAAAAGCTGAATCCATTCGCCTTCGGCCCCGCCGTTCTTTTTCGGGTTGCAAGATACCAGTAAGAGTGTCGTCGCAACAACACCCGATAATAAACATACTCTCTTCATAAAAAAACTGTTATTTGTTTCTGTTTTTGAAATATTCATCCGTAAATTTCACGAATTGTTCCCAATCGAAAAGATTCATGTCGTGCCCGCCGTCGCGGTTATGAAAACCCAACGGTAATTGAATAACCTGAATATTATTGGGCGGCATCTTTTCGGGAAGTTTTGTTTTGAAACGGTACAGGTCGAAAACCGGTTGTGCGGCTACCAGAGCCAAGTATTGCCCTTTGGGGTCTGCCCATGAGTCTTCGGCGGCACTTGCCACATAAACGGCGCGGGGCGCCATTAAGGCCAGCAGCATGTGTTGATCGATGGGCAGATTTTCTTCGTTGTTGCCGTATTCTGCATACTTTGGAATAAACCAGTGCGGGAAATTACGGGTGATCGCTTCAACGGTTTCACCGAAATCCCTTCTTGAAAGCTTTGCCCCGGAATTTCCCGACTCATTGGATACGGCAATTGCTACCCGTTTATCCTGTGCTCCACACCAAAGGGCGGCTTTGCCGCCGCGTGAATGTCCCACAACGATTACTTTTTCGAAGTCGATGGCTTTCTCGGTTTCAAAATAATCGATAAACCGGCTGGCACCCCAACCCCAAGCGGCTAAAGCGCGCATTCCATTGGCTTGCAAAATTTGTTCGGGATAGAGTTTGGCGAGGATTTGGTTCACGTAATCTGTTTTATGGTCGGACGCAACATCTTTTACATCGAAACAGGCCATGGCATAACCGCAACTTATCGCTCTTTGCACCGGCCAGAATTCGTTTGTGGGCGAAGCA
>JBGYGP010000102.1:0-6263 GCA_041820645.1 Proteiniphilum sp.
GAACCCTCGAATTCCTTTTTTGTTCCGACACAAAAAAGGAATCAAAAAAGGTCGAAGCTGTAGCTGAGTCCGTTCGGGTTTTGCTGCGCAAAAACAGGCCGACACCCGAAACCTCGTTTATGCGAACAATCGATTGCTTGATAATTTACCGGACAACAATGATTTATTATACCGAACAGGTGTTGAAGAAGTTCATGTCCGGTTCGCAAAACAAGCCGTTGAATTTTTCGAGAGATTGAATTATGGTGAAGGATATATCCTTATATCTGTTGTTTATCAATTCAAGAAATAGATGATTTCTCGATAATTTTTCTGCTGTCGAATGCTCCAAAACCTGAATTATAAAATAAATGCTTATGAATAATAAAATATACGTTCTCCTTACTCTTTCCTTTTCTGTGGTTTCTTGTACATTGGCTCCCAAAGAAACTGTGGCGAAGCACAATGCTTCTCTTTACGAATACAAGCCGATGCCCATGGATACGATGAACAGCCTGCAATACAAGTGGGACAATAAGGAAGTATATGAATCGATGTTGTTGGATGGAGCGGAATCTCTTGATGATTGGGAATTGCATTATACCGACGGAGAAAACGTAGGCTCCTTTTCACTTTCCTCCGAAAAAGTTTACGAAGGGAAATCGTCGATAAAATTTTCCTCTCCCACAAAGCGCCCTGTTAGCCTCGGCCCCGATGGGAGATACTGGGGACGGCAAAATCTTACCCGAAAATTCAAGAAAGAAGATTTTTCAAAATACAATCGGATTGCCGTGAATATTTTTCCTGAGTTCAACGGGTTTAGAAAATTATACTTAACCGTTATCCTGCATAATGCCGACAATGTTCCCGACAAATACGGCAAAGAGGGGTGGCATACGGTAATGCTGGAAAATAATCGATGGAATAAGCTCGTTATGGAAATTCCTCATCTTCCCCGAAATGAAGTAACGGGAATTACCCTGAGTTATGGTTTACAAGGTAATGAACCGGATGCATCGGATACCGTGGTGTATTATGTGGATAATCTTTCGCTCGAAGTTGTTGAGCCGGATTATTATGAAGGTTGGGGTACGGATAAAGAAATATCGTTTTCACATTCGGGTTATGACATTGCAGACCCCAAAACCGCTTTTACATCGGTACTCAATGGAAAAACCTTTAAGGTTGTCAATATAACCTCCAATAAAAAAGTACTCGAAAAAGAAATCCGGAGAAGCTCAAGCGAAGTGGGCGATTTTACCGTTTTCGATTTTTCGGATGTCAAAACTCCGGGTATATACAAAATTGTGTACGGGGGCGTCGAGTCGAAACCGTTTCCGATTGAAAAGGATGTTTGGGTATCGGTAATAGAAAAGATTACCAATCAGTTTTACTTGCAGCGGTGCGGGTTTGAACAACCCGGAATACACTTAAAGTGCCATACCGATTGGTACACAATTTTTAAGGGAGATACGGTGGTTATGGCCGGTGGTTGGCATGACGCGGGAGATTTGTCGCAATCTTACTGGCAAACGGCAAGTGCCACAGCTGCATTTTTCAGATTGGCTCGCTTGTATGAAAAAAAGAACAGAAAACTCTCCAACAGGTTGATAGAAGAAGGACTATGGGGTTTGGACTGGCTTCATAAAAACCGTTTCGAAGGATTGCAAGTCATTAGCTGGACAACTCATGATTGTTATACCGACGGAATAATCGGGAATTTCGATGACAAACAGATTCAACTACGCGACAGAATCAATATCGTAGATAATTACTATTCCATCATAGCCGATGTTGAGGCATATCTGACCTTGAAAGATGTAGATAAAAAATCGGCACAACAGGCATTGAATTTCGCAACGGAATATTGGAATCTGACCACAAAAGAAAAAACGGAGTGGAATACCGAACGATTGGCTATTGCATTGCTCGCAGGCTGTAAATTGTATGAAATAAATGCCGATGAAAAAATAAAAAATAGAATCGTAGAATATGCCGATCGCCTCATATCGTTTCAACAACAGGAAAAAACAAATTGGGCAATTCCTCTGAACGGTTTTTTCTATAATACGGAAAATAAAGATGTTTTTTTCGGATACAATCACAGTTGTACTGTGGCCTCTCCTGTTCTGGGGCTTGTGGAACTTTGCAGACTTTTTCCGGATCATGTGCATTATGATAAGTGGTATAAATCGGTAACTCTTTACTCCGAATACATAAAAACCATAGCACGGCTAACCTCTCCTTATTATATGATTCCGGCAAATATCTATGCATTAAACGGAACGGAAGACGATAAACAGGTGCTTAATGGAGTCAAGTTAGACGATAAGCATTATCTGAGGATGTTTCCTGTATGGCATGCTTTTCGGGGAAACAGTTCGGTTATTTTATCTCCGGCTACGGGAATCGCCTCTGCCAACCGGTTGCTGAAAGATACGGAACTTCGTAAGATAGCCCTTGCCCAAGCGGAATGGATGTTGGGAAAGAATCCTTTCAATCAAAGCCTGATGTATGGCGAAGGATATCATTTTTCACCCCAATACGCCGTATTTACAGGCGATATTGTTGGCGGAATGCCGGTTGGAATACTTACAAGAGAAGATTCGGATATTCCTTATTGGAAAACATCCGTTTTGCATAATTACAAAGAGCTATGGGGACAACCGGCTTTTCGCATGATGGAATTATTGGCTTTCTTGGAGTAACTTATAATATCCGATTTGCCATTGTTGGTAAAACATCCTGGTCAGTTTAAAATAACTAATTGAATATGAAAAATTTTATTTTACCGGTATTTGTATCGACATTGCTTCTGTGTTTAAGTTGTACACAGAAAGAAAAAACGTTCAAGGTAAAATTTGATGCTACCAAGGAAGTTTCAGGTAAAAAATTTGCAATTAAGGATATCAATCCTGAACTTCCGCGTGATTGGAACGAATACAACTTTGTTGTTTTGGAATTCAAAATTACTACGGCACAGCGTTTTCATGTCGGTTTCACAACCGATGAGGGCTACAATGAACTTCGTGTCATGAGCTACGTTCCCAATGCATGGAACAGACTTGCCATTCCATTGAAGTTCTACAGAGAATTACCCGATGCAAGACACGATTTGGCCGCTACATACAATCAGCCCCGTTATACGGGATGGATTAATCTTGGCGGGAAACGTACTCCTTTGAATGGTGTCGATTCCATCGGTATCCGGATGCGGGCGCCTATTGGAAATCCCGAATTTGAAATCAGAAACATCACACTTTCGATTGAAGATCCAGGAGATGAGTATCTCGAAACAACTCCGGCGATAGATGAATTCGGACAGTCGAATTTGGTGGATTACGAAGACAAAATAAAATCGCCGGAACAGCTCGAAGCTCAATGGAAAAACGAAGAAGCGGAATCAATCGATACCGGCATGTATCATTATTCGAAATACGGTGGATATAAACAAAAGAAAGTAAATGCCACCGGATTTTTCAGAACCGAACAAATCGACGGGATATGGTGGTTTGTCGATCCCGAAGGTTATCTTTTCCTTTCAGTTGGCGTGGATTGTATTCATCCTTTTCCCGGAGGATTGGCAAAAGAGGTGGATAAACGTGCGAATATGTTTAAGGAGCTCCCTCCGAAGGATTTGACTCTGTCCGATAATTATCTTCGCCCTACCGATTACTCTTTCGGATTGTGGAACCTGTATCGTCGTTATGGAGTAAATTACGAAAACAAAGCAAAAGAAATGGTGATCCGCCGGATGGATAATTGGGGAATAAATACAATCGCAAATTGGTCGAGCTCCGAAATTATGAACATGAATCGTAAAGCTTTCGTAACATCGATGCAAACGGCGGGTGTAGAAAGCCGTTTGATGGGGCTTGCTGATGTATATGCGCCTGATTTTTATTTAAAACTCGAAGAATCGGTAAAAGGCTCTGTCGAAAAATACAAAGACAATCCGTGGGCAATCGGTTTCTTCGTAGGAAACGAACCCGCCTGGATAGGACATGAAGAGCGTTTGTGCCACCTTATTCTGGATGGACAGGATTGTCCTATCAAAGAACGATTGATAGAATATACGAATATTCATGGCAAATCTTTGGGAAATTATAAAAAATTTATCCGGAATACTTTCGATATATTTTTGCAGGCGGTAAAAAACGCACAAAAGAAATATGCGCCCAATCATCTGAATTTGGGTTATCGATTCGGAAACTTGGATGAGATAGAAGAAGAGGTATTGATTATTTGTAGTAAAGCGTTTGATGTTCTTAGTTTTAACAGCTACGCATTGGAGCCGGATAGAGAGATGATGAACAGAGCATTGAAAATAACAAATCTGCCGATGATTATAGGCGAGTATCATTTTGGAACTGTTGACAGAGGATTGGCACAATCTTTATGGCAAGTAGATTCACAACAGGAGAGAGGCGTGGCCTATCGTTACTACACGGAACAGGCCTATTCGCATCCGGGACTTATCGGTACGGCCTATTTCCAATGGGCAGATCAGGATATTACCGGCAGACGTAATGATGGCGAAAACTACAATTGTGGACTGATAGATGTAACGGATCGCCCCTATAAATATCAGGTTGAAGCCATGCGGGAAACGGCCAAAATCCTTTTCGACATCCATTCGGGGAATAAAAAACCGTATGCCCGAAAACCGTTGAGAGCACGAGGACATGAAGCAATCCCCGATTTATGGGAATAATACGATAAAACACAATAATAATGATGAAAAAATTTTTAACTTCGGTATTTTTAATCTCTCTTTTCAATGTGTATTTTTTTGCACAAAACAGATTTGTGTCCGTGAAAGGACACGATTTGATCGCTCCCGACGGGAAACCGTTTCTTATACAAGGGATTAATCTCGGGAATTGGCTCAATCCGGAGGGATATATGTTCTTGTTTAAAGATGTCAGTTCATATAGGTTAATCGATGAGGCGCTTAAAGAGATGGTAGGCCCCGATTTTGTGGAAAACTTCTGGAGAGAGTTTCAGGAAAATTACATTACTCTCCCGGATATCCGGTATATCAAACAAACCGGCATGAATTCGGTGCGCATACCGTTTCATTACAAACTTTTCACTCACGAAGATTTCATGGGGAGCAATAACCCCGATCGAGGGTTCGAACTCTTGGACAGGGTTATCGGATGGTGCAAGGAAGAGGGACTGTATGTTATTCTGGATATGCACTGTACTCCGGGAGGACAAACCGGAGACAATATAGACGACAGCTACGGATATCCGTGGTTGTTTGAAAACGAAAATAATCAGAAACAGTTTTGCGCTCTTTGGAAAAAAATTGCCGCACATTATGCCGACGAACCCATTATTATCGGTTACGATTTAATGAACGAACCCATCGCTCATTATTTTGAGAATAAGGAGGAATTGAATGCAAAACTCGAATCGGTTTATATAAATGCAACGCAAGCCATCCGCGAAGTAGATACAAATCATTTGGTAATTTTGGGAGGAGCACAGTGGAATACGAACTTCGATATCTTTCGGCAGCCTCATTTCGACAATAAAATAATGTACGAATGTCACACATATTGGACAGACACAACACAAAATGCAATACAAAGATTTTTGGATTTCAGGGAAAAAGTAAATCTTCCGATGTATATGGGCGAAACGGGAGAAAATTCGGACGAATGGATTGGCGGATTTCGCCGTTTGCTCGAAAAAAACAATATCGGATGGCATTTTTGGCCGTATAAGAAATTGAAAAGCACCAGTTGTATGGTTTCTGTAAAAGAACCTGACGGTTGGAACGTGATTGTGGAATATACTCACAAAGACCGTAGCAGCTTCGCAAAAATACGCGAAAACAGACCGCCTCAACAAGTGGTGTACAAAGCAATGAATAACCTCATTGAGAATATCCGATTCGATAACTGCTCAAAAAATCCGGGCTATATAGAAGGTTTGGGGATGAAGCCTTAGGCTTTCTTGATAATCAGGCCGAACAAAAACATAAAAACAAAAATTCACATTCTTTTGTTTTTATGTTTCGTCCTTGTTTGCGGAGAATAGAGAAAAAACGGATGAATTTTCCGAACATGAGGTGATAACCGGAACGGCACACAAGGCGTGGACGAAAACGCATTGTCTGCCACGTATGAAATCGATTATGTAAGAATTTATCAAAAACAATAAGCAAATGACGTACAGCAAATTTACTCTTTTCATTCTCTCGGCTGTCTGTTGTGCCGTTTCCTGCACACAAACTCCGGAATCCGTACGCAGCGCCGACACAGCGCTCGAAC
>JBGYGP010000103.1:0-3577 GCA_041820645.1 Proteiniphilum sp.
CTGTACACTTCCGGAACGCCCGGTTCGTTTCGTCCTTGAAAACGGTTCTGAAATATCCCCCGTGGAATAAATCGGATTAGGCCAACTTATGTATCACCAGCCCCGACCGCAATTTCGGTTCAAACCACGTTGTTTTGGGTGGCATAATGTTTCCGGTATCGGCAATGTCCATCAGTTGCTTCATTGATACCGGATAGAGCGCCAGGGCCACAGCCATCTCGCCGCTGTCGACCCGTTTTTTCAACTCGCCCAATCCGCGTATTCCGCCCACAAAATCGATGCGCTTGTCGCTGCGAAGGTCTTTGATGCCGAGTATTTCATCCAGAATCAGGTTGGAGGAGATGGTTACATCGAGCACGCCGATGGGGTCGCCGTCGTTATATGTGCCTTCTTTGGCGGTAAGCGAGTACCATCGCCCTTCGAGATAAAGCGAAAAATTATGCAAGGCCGCAGGTCTGTATATTTCGGAACCTTTTTCTTCCACCAGAAAATTCTTTTCCAGTTTTTTCAGAAATTCGGCGGGAGAAAGTCCGTTCAGGTCTTTTACCACGCGGTTGTAGTCGATAATCGTCAGTTGGCTTTGGGGGAAACAAACCGCCATAAAGTAGTTGTACTCCTCGTTGCCTTTGTGTTGGGGGTTGTTTTCGGCTTTTTCGGCTCCCACCAATGCAGCTGCGGCGGAGCGGTGGTGTCCGTCGGCAATGTACATGGCGGGGAATGCGGCGAATATCTCCGTAATACGCTTGATGTCGGCATCGTTGTCTATCAGCCAGAAGCGATGCCCTACTTCATCTTCCGAGACAAAATCGTATTCGGCTGGCAGGGCAACGGTTTTTTTCACAATCCGATCCAACTCTTCGTGGTCGGGAAAAGCAAAAAACACCGGTTCAAGGTTGGCGTTGTTCACACGCACGTGCTTCATGCGGTCTTCCTCCTTGTCGCGGCGTGTCAGTTCGTGCTTTCTGATTTTTCCCGTCATATAATCGTTCACATACGCACCCACCACCAAGCCGTATTGCGTTTTGCCGTTCATCGTCTGCGCATACACGTAATACATTTCTTTATCGTCCTGCACAAGCCATCCTTTGTCCTGAAACAAACGGAAATTTTCGGCGGCTTTTTCATACACATCGGCATCGTGTTCGTCTTTCCCCGCCGGAAAATCGATTTCGGGCTTAATGATGCGATACAACGATTTCTCGTTTCCTTCGGCTTCTTTGCGCGCCTCTTCGGAATTCAACACATCGTATGGGCGCGATGCTACCTCTTTCACGAATTGTTTGGGAGGACGTACGCCCCTAAAGGGTTTAATAATTGCCATAATAACAGATAGAGTAATAAAAAAGGTTATTCACTTCACAAAAGTATTATTTTTTATCGAGAATTTGAGTGTCGGGATGCATTATTTTAACAAGAAAAGTCTTTATATTTGCCGATAATAACATCTCAACTCTACAGCAAATGATACAAATTTCCGACAAAATTCTCGCCAGCGCGGCTCAACAAGGAATGGACGAATTTCTGAAAGTATTTACGGATGCCTACCTGCAAACAATCGGCGGAGAAATCACCGCCGAAAACATGGGTCTGCTCAACGGTTACCAACACACGCTTCTGGCATTTCGTTTTTTTACCGATGAAGTGCGCGAAGGCGGATTTGTGCAACTGATTCAAAACGGTTACGGCGGATACGTTTTCGATAATCCCACGGCGAAAGCCTTGAAGATGATGGGCGCCACCGGTTTGTCGAAAATTCTTTACAAAGCCAAAGAAATTTACGATAAACACCGGACGGAACTGGAACGCGACACCACCGAAGAGGAGTTTATGGCCATGTACGAAAAATTTGAACAATTCGATGAATTGGAAGAAAAATACATGGAGATAGAAGAAGAACAAACCGCCCTTATCGCACAATATGTGGACGAAAACCTGGAAGATTTCGCGGAAGTGGTGAAATAGGAGCATTTGCGGCAATTGCTCGCATATACCAATTTTCTTTTTAAAAAACAGGTGCAACAATATATCGGAAAACTTTTTAAAAAAAACAGAGCATGAAGAAGAATGCAAACACAAAACAAAAGGGAGCCGGCAGACGCAGATTTCTTCAAAACGGAACAAAGGCTACGGTCTCGGCCATGCTGTTGGGGCTGGGAAGCAGCTACTCCCGGGCTGACGATATGCAGCAGGAAATGATCGCCAACACGCCCGAAATAGAAAAAATCGTACTCAATAACGGTGTCGAAATGCCGGTATTGGGATTCGGAACCAATACCCTCTCGGGAGAGAGTTGCAGCAATTACGTGGCACAAGCCATTGCTTGCGGCTATCGCTCGATCGATACGGCAAAAGTTTACCGCAACGAAGAATTTGTGGGGGCAGGCATAAAAAAAAGCGGTATCGACCGGAAGAAACTTTTTATAACTTCTAAGTTGTGGGTCGATGATTCCGGCTTCGAAAAAGCCAAACAAGCCTTTCAAGTTACGCTGGACAAGCTGGGGACAAACTATCTCGACCTCTACCTCATTCACCGCCCCAGAGGCGATGTAAAAGGCTCGTGGAAAGCGATGGAAGAACTGTACCAGGCGGGCAGAATCAGAGCCATCGGAGTAAGCAATTTCGAACCTCACCAGCTCGAAGAACTCCTTAGCTATGCCCAAGTAAAACCGGCCGTAAACCAAATCGAATCGCACGTTTTCTTTCAGCAAGACAAGGCAAAAGAAAATCTGGAAAAGTTAGGTATCCGGATGGAAGCATGGTCTCCTCTTGCAGAGGGACGAAACAACTATTTCTGCAATCAGATTTTGAAGGAGATCGGGCAAAAATACAATAAAACGAATGCACAGGTGAGTTTGCGGTGGAATTACCAACGTGGCGCCGTAATCATACCGCGCACATCGAAAAAGTTTCACATGATGGAGAATCTGGAGATATTCGACTTTGCTCTCGATGAATCGGATATGCAAAAAATAAGCACACTCGATTTGAACGTCACCCAGTTTCCCGAATGGGAATAACCTGTTTTTGCAAGCAACAAAAACACAGCACCCAATCGGTGCGTTTTTGTCCCGTCCTAAAAAAGCGAACAAAAAAACTCTCCCATAATAAGAACTACGGGATTGCGGATATTTTTCCGCAATCCCGTAAATTTTTCACTGCTGTCCGATAAAAATAAACAACTATTACCATAATACCGAAGCTACGCTTCTCTTTTCAGCCGCTTTGCGGCGTTTGCCTTGCGGACAATACTTTTTGCGAAGATTCCCCCTCTACACATGGAGATAACTTCTCTACAGATGAAGATACTTCCTCTACACGTGGAGATAACTCCTCTACAGATGGAGATAACCTCTCTACACGTGGAGATAACTTCTCTACAGATGGAGATAACTTCTCTACAGATGGAGATAACTCCTCTACAGATGAAGAGTGCTACCATGATACCGAAGCTATGCTTCTCTTTTCAGCTGCTTCGCGGCGGCACCTCGTAACCGGCAAGCCCGAATAATGAAAAGATAATACAAGGGTTTAATGCATAGCAATATACAGTGGATATTGAATTTTTTATCGGACAGCA
>JBGYGP010000104.1:0-5847 GCA_041820645.1 Proteiniphilum sp.
CCCGTAACGGCCGTCAACCACAACCTCCCCATCCCCCTCGGAGGAGAAGGGCGCGCCTTGGCCGTCGTCGAACACACCTTGCCCGGCGGCCTGAAAATCCTCTTTGCCGCAACGCACCTCTGCCACCAACACGAAGCAAACCGCATCGCACAGGTAGAAGCCATCAACGAAATTCTGAACAAAACCGAACAACCGGTCATCCTCGGCGGCGACTTCAACTTCAGCCCCGACAGCCCCCCCTACCGCCTCATCGGGCAAACCTTTCTCGACGCCGCCGCAGTGGCCGGAAACCCGCAGTACACCTACTCGCCCGAAGAGCCGAAGATACGCATCGACTACATCTTTCTCTCCAAACGGCACAAATGGACGGTAAAACAGGTGGAAGTCATTCCCGTAAACGCCTCCGACCACATGCCGCTGCTAGTTACCCTCGAACTGAAAGAAAACGGAAAATAACACTTCGCCGTTCGCGGCAACAACCCTTGCCGCCCGTCGAATCCCACAATACAACAACAGATACATCACTTTATGCAAAAATACTTCTTACTCAATATCGTCCTGTGGATAGGCAGCGCAGCCCTTGCGCAGGAAACATTCTCCATAACGCACGGACCCTATATCCAGAACATGGGCGAAAACGAAGCAACCATCGTCTGGACAACGAGCGCCGACGCCCTGTCGTGGGTCGAACTGGCGCCCGACGGCAACGACAGCTTCTACGCCCGGGAGCGCCCGAAACACTATCAAGCGGCACACGGAAGCAGAACAATCGGCAAATTGCACAAGGTAACGCTAACCGGACTCCAACCCGCAACCCGCTACCGCTACCGCATCTTCTCGAAAGAAGTGCTCAAATACAAAGGACACAAAATATCTTACGGCGAAATAGCCTCCTCCGACGTCTATCGGAAAAAACCATACGCCTTCACCACCCTCTCGGAAAAGAAACAGAGCGTATCGCTGCGAGTCGTAAACGATATACACGCCAAAAACGACAACCTGAAGAAACTGCTCGGAGATGTAACCAAAGAAAACACCGACCTGATTATCTTCAACGGCGACATGGTGTCGATACTCAATGAAGAAAACGACATTTTTTCCGGATTCATGAACACGGCAACCGAACTGTTCGCTTCCGAAATCCCCCTCTTCTACGCCAGAGGCAATCACGAAACGCGCGGCAAGGCAAGCGCCCTTTTTTTCGACTACTTCCCCACCAACAACGGACACTGCTACTACACATTCAGACAGGGCCCCGTTGCCTTTTTGGTGCTCGACAGCGGCGAAGACAAACCCGACTCCGACATAGAATATGCCGAACTGGCCGACTTCGACCGATACAGAACACAACAAGCCGAGTGGATTGAAAAAACCGTAAAAACACCCCAGTTTCAATCGGCACCCTTTCGGATTGCCGTCATGCACATACCACCCGCAGAATCCACATGGCACGGCGCGCAAGATGTGGCCGACAAGTTCCTGCCACTGTTGAACGACGCCAACATCGATATCCTGCTTTGCGGACACACCCACAACCTCAAATACATTCCCGCCGGAGAGATAAGCCGGATAAACTTTCCCCTCTTGATAAACGACGACGAAACCTGCCTCCGCATCGTGGCAACAGACAAAGAAATAACAATCGATATAAAAGACTTGACGGGCAAAACCCTCGCTACCCACCGCATCGAAAAAGATAAACGAAACCCCGAATGATAAAATGCAGAACACCCGCCATTCAGACCCCACAAAAAAAACGAACACGCCGCAGCTCCCTCCCGTCGTACCGGATATCCGGGGTTTAAACACTGTCCGGTATAGTTCCCCTCAGTAGCTGCATTTCGAAACACAGCAGAGGACTGGAAATGCCGTTGATATGTCTAATTAACAAAAAATAACGCCATCCGAAACAACTTTTTTCTACTTTTACATCTAAGTAGTAAAACAAACAACAGTTTCAGATGAAAAAACTCCTACCGATAATGCTTGCCGGCGTTTTGTCTCTTTCGTTGCAAGCACAAAAAACACCACCGGCGGATTACGCTAGACAGTGGCAAAAAGTAACTCGATTCGAAGAGCAATCGCTGCCCCGGTCGGCAGCGCAGGAAGTGCAGAAAATCCTTCGGCAGGCCATTGCCGATAAAAACAGCCCGCAGATGATAAAAGCACTTATCCATCAGGGAAAATACGATTTGACAATTGACTTCGACAACGATACCGTCATCTTTCGCAACCTGACGGAGATGTTGGAAAAATCGGCCGACACGGTAGAAAAATCCATCCTCCACTCCATGTTGGGCGAACTCTATTTGCAGTACTACCAAAAAGATGGCTGGACAATTGCCGGACGCACTGCGCTGGCGGGATTTGTGCCCGTCGATATGAAAGAGTGGACAAAAAACACCTTTTACGACAAAGTCGTGGAGCACCTCAACGCCTCGTTGCAACCGCAAGAACAACTCGAAAAAACCGAAGTTTCCTCCTACGCTCCCGTAGTGGAATTGGGCAAAGACTCACGCCGCTTTTTCCCTTCGATGTACGACTTTCTGGCGCGTCGCGCCATCGAATTTTTCGGCCAGATAGACCAGGACACCGATTTGAGCCGCTCGCTGGCGAAGAAAAACATCGCTCAGGAATCGCTTTTTGCGCCTGCCGGCGAATTTGTGAAACTCCCTTTCAATCTTGACACAGCCGATTACAACCTCTGGACACTCGAAACATACCGCCGCCTGCTGGCCTCGTTGCAAAACCGGAACATGCACAAGTCGGTCGTCCTCACCGAACTGGAAAAGCTCGATTACCTCGCCCGCCTCGAAAACGCATACCGGAATTTTGCCCTCCCCTCACTCCAAACAATGCTTCGCCAATGGGAAACACAGGATTTCAGCGTGGAAATTATCGACAAAATAGCCGCATTCTACGAATCGGAAATCGCACGGATGACCCCGAACGATAATCCCGAACGCGAACAACGAATCGCACACTTATACGAGTTGCTGAAAGCCACGGTAGCCAGATTCCCCGCCTACGAACGCATTTCGATTATCGAAACCCGCCTCTCGCAGCTTACGCAACCCGAATTTTCGGCTTCCGGCAACAATACGTTTGTCCCAAAAGGCAAGAAAAACATCACAATTACTTATAAAAACCTCGACAAACTGACGGCAAAACTCTACAAATTGCCCTCCCCACAGCCTTTCATCGCAGGAGAATACTACGGATACGTAAACTGGAACGACCGAGAAACGTTTGTGAAAGACATCGTTTTCGCGCTGCCGCCGAAAGCACCCTATCTGCAAGAGAAAATCAAAGTAGAAATCGAAGCCCCCGAATACGGTATCTACAAATTGGATTTCGATTATCCCGGAGAAAACCAAACCAATGAATACCGAAACGACCAATACTATTTCGTCGTGTCCGACTTGGCGGTTTTCTCACGCTCATCGGAAAAAGGCAAATACGAGTTTTTTGTAGTAAACCGCACCGATGGAAAACCCATTCCCAATGCCAAAATCGAAATCTACAAACATGGGAGTTGGAGATCTCTTGACTGTAAACCACCCTTGGCAACCGTTACTGCAAATGCTCAGGGGTTGGCCGTTTACGACAAAGAGACCTCCGACGACAACCTCTATTATCGAGCCGTTGCGGGAAACGATAACGGTGCGTTTCTCAATTCCCTCCCCGACTCGCACTACGAATATTCCGACGGGAAAGAGAAATGGTCCGAAACCGTAACCATTTTTACCGACCGTAACCTGTACCGGCCGGGGCAAACGGTGTTTTTCAAGGCCGTTGCCGCAGTCGTAACCGGCAATAAATCGGAAATTGCCGCCGGTAAATCGGTACAATTTATTTTGTATGATGCCAACCGCCGGGAGGTAACCAAACAGATACTGAAAACCAACGAATTCGGCTCCGTGTCGGGCGAATTCGTATTGCCACAAGGATCCCTCCCCGGACATTTCTCTATCTCCTCCGGCAACAACTCCGTTTATTTTCGCGTAGAAGAGTACAAACGCCCCACCTTCGAAGTGGTATTCGATAAAATCGAAAAAACCTACAAGTTCGGTCAGGAAATCGCACTTGTGGGAAAAGCCGAAAACTTTTCGGGCATCAAACTCCGGAACGTCGCCGTAAGCTACCGGATTACCCGCCGGCAGATGGCACGATGGTGGTGGAGCGGACACAGCGAAGAGGTTGCATACGGAGATGTCGTAACCGGCGAAAACGGACAATTCGAAATAAAATTCACCCCCGAAAAACCCGATGCCGAAAAATTCCAACGGCAAACCTACCTCTTCGAAATCGAAACCACCGTCACCGATGTGAACGGCGAAACGCAAACCGGAAATTATTCCTTCCCCGTAGGCGATGTCTCGATGCTTCTCAACCTCGAAATACCCGAAAAGTGGGAAAAATCGTCGGCTGAAGAGATTGCAATTTACGCAAAAAATCTCGAAGGGAACGAGATAAAAACGTCGGGAACATACCGAGTCTTCTCTTTGCGCGAAAACGATTCCATCAACCGCCAAACAGCACAAGGCAACTTCGAAACGGGACTCCAACCCGCTCTGAAAAAGCAATTGAAAAAACTGCCATCGGGAAAATACCGCATCCGCCTCCAAACACACGACGACAGCGGCAACGAAATTACCGACGAGACCGATATTATCCTCTTCTCCTATTCCGACAAACGACCACCTCTGAAAACCAACGAATGGCTTGTGGTGAAAAACCGCACATTTTCGACCGCCAAACCCGCCGAAGTGCTCTTCGGGGTCTGCGACAACGTGAATGTGCTTTACGAACTGTGGCAAAAAAATACGCTGCTCCACCGCCAATGGATAACCCTCGACAACGAAAACCGCCTCTTCTCCTTCCCTGCCGAAGCCCGCTACAACGACGGCATTATCCTCAAATTCACCTACGTGAAAGAGCAGAAGTTTTACGCTCAATCCATCGACTTGCTTCCCGAAAAGGAGGAGAAAAAATTGACGGTAAATTTGGAGGTCTTCCGCGACAAAATCCGTCCCGGCACGTGCGAAGAGTGGCGCATATCGATAACCGATGCGACGGGAAAACCCGCCTTGGCGGAAGTAATGGCGGCGATGTACGATTTTTCGCTGGACAAGATTTATCCCGCGCAGGATTGGTCTCTTTACTCTGAAAATAAAAACTTCCGTTTCTCGCGGATGAATTTGAGAAAAGATTTGTCGTTTGATTCGCAAAGCATATTCGCACACATACATAACCCGCCGAAAGAGGTTGTTCCTTTTGTCTTCGACCGGTTCAACTGGTTTGATTTTTCGCTATTCTTTTACGGAAGAACAATGTTACGGGGCGCAACAATGCTTGATGAGCAAGTGGCAAGCTATGACCTGGCCGAAAAAAAAATGCCGATAACGCATCGCTATTCGAACCCGCCGCCGTTGCCGGAATCTGAAATGGCAGAATCGGGGATGATAAGAAAAAACAATGGCGTTCAGCATGTAAATATTAAAGAAGAATCGCTCCCCGTGCAAATCCGCCGCAATTTCAACGAAACGGCGTTTTTCTACCCGCAACTGCGCACCAACGAGAAGGGCGAAACGCAAATCGCCTTCACCGTCCCCGAAAGCAATACCCGCTGGCGTTTTCGGCTGCTGGCGCACGATAAAAACCTTGTTGTTGGACAAGCCGAAGCCTTCGCCGTATCGCAAAAAGAATTGATGATTACTTCCAACTTGCCGCGATTCCTACGTCAAGGCGACCGCGCAAGCATTTCGGCCAAAATTTCCAACCTATCCGACAGTTTGGTGAACGGAACCGCAAAACTCGAACTGTTCAATCCCGTAACCAACGAAG
>JBGYGP010000105.1:0-3821 GCA_041820645.1 Proteiniphilum sp.
CCGCAAGAATTATTCCTTTTAAAGGTTCGTGAATCGAATTTGCGACAGACATCAATAACGTGATGTATGCTTATATCGACCGTAAAAAGAAACTGCCCGTAACAACCCTGCTTCGTTCCATCGGATTTGAAAGCGACAAAGATATTCTTGAAATCTTTGACCTCGCCGAAGAGGTAAAAGTAAACAAAGCAAACCTGAAAAAGGTAATAGGCCGCAAACTGGCTGCCCGCGTTTTAAAATCGTGGATGGAGGACTTCGTGGACGAAGACACCGGAGAAGTTACATCCATCGAAAGAAACGAAGTAATCATCGAACGTGAAACAATTCTCGAACAGGAACAAATTGATGAAATTCTGGAATCCGGCGTTTCTTCCATCCTTATTCACAAAGAAGCCGCTTCATCTTCGGATTACTCAATTATTTACAACACATTGCAAAAAGATCCGAGTAACTCGGAAATCGATGCAATTCGACACATATACCGCCAGTTACGCAGCGCTGAACCGGCCGACGACGCCAGTGCACGCGAAGTAATCAGCAACCTGTTTTTCTCCGAAAAAAGATACGACTTGGGAGAGGTTGGCCGCTACAGGATGAACAAAAAATTGAACCTCCAAGTAGATGAAAACGTCCGCGTATTGACGAAAAACGACATCATTGAGATTATCAAATACTTAATCGAATTGGTAAACTCAAAAGCCGTAGTGGATGATATCGACCACCTCAGCAACCGCCGCGTAAGAACCGTCGGCGAACAATTATATACTCAGTTCGGAATCGGATTGAATCGTATGGCACGCATCATCCGTGAAAGAATGAACGTGCGCGACAACGAAATTTTCACACCGATTGATTTGATCAACGCCAAAACCATCTCATCGGTAATCAACACCTTTTTCGGGACAAACGCACTCTCTCAGTTTATGGATCAAACCAATCCGCTGGCCGAGATCACGCACAAACGCCGTCTTTCGGCATTGGGCCCCGGCGGACTTTCGCGCGAACGTGCCGGATTTGAGGTACGCGACGTACACTATACGCACTACGGCCGCCTTTGCCCGATTGAAACTCCCGAAGGGCCGAATATCGGACTTATCTCTTCTCTGTGCGTTTACGCAAAAATCAACGATCTCGGCTTCATAGAAACTCCTTATCGCAAGGTAGCAAACGGTGCTGTAAACATCAACAACGAAGAAATCGTTTACATGGCCGCCGAGGAGGAAGAAGACATGGTTGTGGCGCAAGGCAACGCCCCGCTCGACGAAAAAGGAAGATTCATCAACAACAAAGTAAAAGCCCGCTTGGAAGCCGATTACCCTGTAGTTGCACCCGAAGAGGTACACCTGATGGACGTTTCGCCCATGCAAATCGCCTCCATTGCAGCCTCTTTGATTCCGTTTCTCGAACACGACGATGCCAACCGCGCCCTCATGGGTTCGAACATGATGCGCCAAGCAGTACCTCTGATGAGAACCGAAGCACCTATCGTGGGAACCGGTATCGAAAGACAGCTTATCAAAGATTCGCGTACACAAATTATGGCCGAAGGAGATGGAGAAATTATCTACGTCGATGCCACAACGATACGGATTAAATACAACCGTACCGAAGAAGAAGAATTTACCAGTTTTGAAGACGCGGTAAAAACTTACGAAATTCCGAAGTTCCGCAAAACTAACCAAAACACCACCATCGATTTGCGCCCTATCTGCAAAACAGGACAAAAAGTCACCAAAGGCGATATACTTACCGAAGGTTATTCTACCGAAAACGGTGAATTGGCAATCGGACGCAACCTCAAAGTGGCATTCATGCCTTGGAAAGGATACAACTTCGAAGATGCTATCGTATTGAACGAAAGACTTGTCTCCGAAGATATCTTTACATCGGTACACGTGGAAGAATTTTCGTTGGAAGTACGCGAAACCAAGCGAGGAATGGAAGAACTTACTTCGGATATTCCAAACGTAAGCGAAGATGCAACAAAAGATCTCGACACAAGAGGAATCATCCGTATTGGTGCCCGCGTAAAACCCGGCGATATTCTTATCGGTAAAATTACTCCCAAAGGAGAATCAGACCCTTCACCCGAAGAAAAACTGCTTCGTGCTATCTTCGGAGACAAAGCCGGAGATGTAAAAGACGCTTCTCTGAAAGCCTCTCCATCACTCAAAGGCGTGATCATCAACACCAATCTTTTCTCGAAAGCGAATAAGAAAAACAAAGGAAAGCTTTCCAACAAAGCTCTGATTCCCAAATTGGAAGAAGAGTTTGAAGCGAAGTTCGAAGATTTGAAAAAACAACTCATCGACAAATTGCTGCACATCTGTGAAGGTACAACTTCGGCAGGAGTAAAAGATTACACCAACTCAGACATTATACCGAAAGGAGCCAAATTTACTCAAAAAGTATTGGCCGAAATCGATTACGAATCAGTGCAATTGAACAAATGGACTTCCGACGCGCATAAAAATTCGCTCATAAGAACTACGGTTATCAACTATTTGCGCAAATACAAAGAAGAGGATTCCGTACTGAAACGCAAACGTTTCGATTTGACTATCGGCGACGAACTCCCTTCGGGCATCATGCAAATAGCAAAAGTTTACGTAGCGAAGAAACGTAAAATACAAGTAGGCGACAAAATGGCCGGACGCCACGGAAACAAAGGGATTGTATCCAAAATTGTTCGCGCCGAAGACATGCCTTTCCTCGAAGACGGAACACCGGTGGACATCGTATTGAACCCGCTGGGCGTACCTTCCCGTATGAACCTCGGGCAGATTTTCGAAACCGTATTGGGTTGGGCGGGAAAAGAGCTTGGCGTAAAATTTGCTACTCCCATCTTCGACGGCGCATCGCTCGACGACCTCAACGAATGGACGGATAAAGCGGGGATTCCTCGTTACGGGAAAACCTATTTGTACGACGGCGGCACCGGCGAACGTTTCGACCAGCCGGCAACAGTGGGCGTTATCTACATGCTGAAACTCGGACACATGGTGGAAGACAAGATGCACGCACGCTCTATCGGTCCCTACTCGCTCATTACGCAACAGCCGTTGGGAGGAAAAGCCCAGTTCGGAGGACAGCGTTTCGGAGAAATGGAGGTGTGGGCGCTCGAAGCTTTCGGCGCATCGCATATCCTGCAAGAAATTCTGACAATCAAGTCCGACGATGTTGTAGGCCGCTCAAAAGCTTACGAAGCCATTGTAAAAGGCGAGCCTATGCCGCAACCGGGTATTCCGGAGTCTCTCAACGTTTTGCTCCACGAGCTTAAGGGGCTGGGGCTCAGCGTAGATCTCGATTAATAACAATCATATTGTTTCGGATAATGTATTTCTCTTTATCCGAAACTTTTTCTTCAATTATTTTTTAGATTTCTCTTTATATAACAAGAATATGGCATTTAGAAAAGACAATAAGATAAAGAGTAACTTTTCAAAAATCACCATCAGTCTGGCATCCCCCGAACAGGTTCTTGAAGAGTCTCACGGAGAAGTGTTAAAGCCTGAAACGATCAATTACCGCACCTACAAACCCGAACGCGACGGATTATTCTGTGAGCGCATTTTCGGTCCGGTAAAAGATTACGAGTGCCACTGCGGTAAATACAAAAGAATACGCTACAAAGGAATTGTCTGCGACCGATGCGGAGTAGAAGTAACCGAAAAAAAGGTTCGCCGCGAACGCACAGGACATATCCACCTTGTAGTTCCGGTAGCTCACATCTGGTATTTCAGATCGTTACCCAACAAAATAGGTTATCTTTTGGGAATCCCAACCAAAAAACTCGACTCCATTATCTATTACGAAAGATA
>JBGYGP010000106.1:0-5268 GCA_041820645.1 Proteiniphilum sp.
AACGGAGAACCAGTTAATATTTCTTTCGAAAACAAGCATATTCTCGACCAATTGAAAATGGGAGAAGTAGAAGAAAGATGGATTTCTACAACTGATGGGAAACAGATGCTCACATGGGTTGTATATCCGCCCAATTTCGATCCGTCGAAAACCTACCCCACCCTACTCTATTGTCAAGGCGGCCCGCAAAGTACCGTAAGCCAATTTTGGTCGTACCGGTGGAATTTGCAAATGATGGCAGCTAACGGTTACATCGTAGTAGCCCCAAACCGTCGTGGATTGCCCGGTTTCGGACAAGAGTGGTTGGAGCAGATCAGCGGCGACTATCCCGGACAAAACATGAAAGATTACCTCTCAGCTATTGACGCATTGGCAAAAGAACCATTCGTGGATGAAAACAGATTGGGGTGTACAGGAGCAAGCTATGGCGGATTCTCGGTGTATTGGTTGGCCGGAAATCACAACAATCGTTTCAAAGCATTTTTAGCCCACGCCGGAATTTTCAATCTCGAAGCACAATACCTCGAAACAGAAGAAATGTGGTTTGCCAATTGGGATATGGGCGGTCCCTACTGGGACAAATCGAATGCCGTAGCACAACGTACGTATCAAAATTCGCCGCATCGCTTTGTGGATAAATGGAATACACCTATTATGATTACACATGGCGAATTGGATTATCGCATCTTGGCATCGCAAGGGATGATGGCGTTCAACGCTGCGCAACTTCGCGATATTCCGTCGCGAATGCTTATCTTCCCGAATGAAGGGCATTGGATAGCGCAACCACAAAACGGCATCCTGTTTCAACGCGAATTTTTTCGTTGGTTTGACAAATGGTTAAAGGCCTAATAAACGGAACTAAAATAACGAAAATTTTTCCGACAACAAACGTGTTCTGTAGTCTCAAATAGTAAATGCAACACGAAGTAAAAAGGGGCTGTCTCAAAACGAGTCGGCTCTTTTTATTTGCATCAAGCGGCACAGGCCGGTTTTTCCCGAATCATTTTTCAAGGTAACCATCCCGCCCCCTCCGTCTTTTGGTTTGCCATTTCCCCCGCGCGACCTTTGCGGTAAAAAAGCTATTGCTGTCCGATAAAATTTTCAATATTCACTGTATATCGCTATGCATTAAACCCTTGTCTAATCTTTTCATTATTCGGGCTTGCCGGTTGCGAGGTGCCGCCGCGATGCGGCTGAAAAGAGAAGCGTAGCTTCGGTGTTATGGTAGCACTCTCCATGTGTAGAGGAGTTATCTCCATCTGTAGAGGTGTTATCTCCACGTGTTGCGCTGTTTTGGGGCGTTGTCAAACAAGAAAAGGCTGACCCGCGATGAGTCAGCCTCTTGTTTATTCGTGATTCAGATTATTTCAACGGTTTTATGCGGATGTTTCTGAATTTTACCTTCGAGCCGTGTCCCAAAAAACCGATGTGTCCGCTTTTGTTAAACAATCCCGGATGATTTTTCTTGTCGATGGTTCCGTTTTTCGCCGCTTCCCGTATGTTTCCGTCAAGGATGGTGGTTCCGTTCAGGGTTACTTTGATATTATCGCCGTCGGCGATTACTTCTTGATAATTCCACTCTCCCGCAGGTTTTAGGAATCCGCGTTTGGCTGGAATCACGCCGTAAACCGAACCGTGATATTGGTAAACCTGCAAATCTTTGTAGATGGGCGCTTCATTATCCAGAATCTGCAGCTCCATACCGGCGTATGCCGCGTCTTCCCCCATTGGGGTGCGTATTCCCAATCCGTTGTTGGCGCCCGGAGTGAGCATAAATTCAAACCGGAAGATGAAATTTCCGAACTGGTCTTTGGTATAGAGATTTCCTCCGAAGCTTTGGCTTGGGTATAAAACAATGTTCCCCTCTTCCAAAACATAATCTTTGGTGTTACCCGTCCATTGGTGCATGTTTGTACCGTCGAAAAGGATTTTGAAACCCTCTTTCCGTTCTTCCGGCGAAAGCTCAAAAGGTTTTGTCGTTTCGATTTCGCGGATAAAAATATCGCGATAGGCCACTTTGCTGCCATGCGCCTGCAATTCGATCTGCTCCATCGGGAAAATGGGTTGGGTTCTGTCCCAATAGTTTTCCAGAATTACGTTGTCGGTAACCAATTCGCCGTTGAGCCACACCGATACGCGGTCGCCGATCATCCTGATGCGGAATGTGTTCCATTCTCCCACCTTTTGGTCTGCCGTTTTCAGCGGTTTGGAGGGGTTTGCCTGATTGTTGTAAAGCCCGCCGGAACCTACCTGCGCTCCTACATTCACACGAGCCGTATCCCACATCTGCACCTGCGGCGTTCCGCGCAGATAGATGCCGGCATCGGGTTCTGGTCCGGGATAAAGTTTCCAGTCCACCAGCATTTCAAAATCGGCGTATTGTTTTTCGGTACAGAGGTTGTCTCCTTTTCCGGTAAAAAGCAGTTCACCGTTTTCGACAACCCAGCCCGTTTTTGCTGCCGCGTCGGCTTTTGCCTGAGCTGCGGCAAGTTCTTTCGGTTTCATTTTGGCACGTTTGACGGGATTTTCCACCAAGCCCTTCCATCCATCCAGATTTTTCCCGTTGAAAACGGATACATACCCCTTCTCGGTCGAATTTTCGTCGAGGTATTTTTTAATGGACTGACGTTGATAAACCGCATCGGAATTATTTAACGTTTCGCTGACCTGTTGGAGGATTTTTGTCGTTTCCTCACCCGCGAAACCGGGATTTCCGAGTGCGATTTTCATGGCGGCCTGCGCGGCCGATTCGCTAAACGCAGCATCCTTCATGAAAGGAGCAACAAACAGCATCGCCTGATATTGTCCGGTATTGCCGATGAGGTTGAGGATGTCGTTTTTTTGCCGGTCGGTTTGTGCAAATTGCATGGCTTCGCGCAGATAGAGATATTTTACTGCTCCGGTTTTGTCCGATTTTTTTATTGTGCCGACGATAGCGTCAGTCAATTTCCGTAATTCGGTGTCGTCTTTGCTGTTTCGGGCAATCTCCAGAAGCGGGTAAACGACATCGAACGATTTCCATGCGTTGAGCGCTTCAAAAGCCGCATCCTTATCGACCCCCGTTGTGGCATCGTAGATGCCTACAATACGTTTCATCGCTTCCGGAGAGCCGCTGTTGGCGAGTGCGGCGTAGTAAAGATACTTCTTGGGCGATTTTTCCATTCGGGTATTCACGAGATTCAGCTGCTCGTTTGCGGAATAATTGGAAAGCGCGACATTGATCGCCTGCTGAATTCCGGCAATGTATTCCGGGCTGCTTTGCTCGAGCAGCGAAAACAGGTCGGGCAGATTCTTTTCGGTTACGACAGCTTGTAATGTTTTGGCCGCTTCGGTTTTTACCGTTGCGTTATCGGTAAACATCCGATTGTAAACCAAACCGTACAGATTCTCCAACCTCCTGTTTGCGATAAGCTGCAGGATGGCCACCTTGCCGGCGTCTCCGCTTTCCTCGAATGTGGAAGCCAATGTGTGCGAGAAATCTCCTTTGTAACTCAATAAAGCTCTTTGAGCCAACACGACGGTTTCTTCGTCATTGCTTTTCAATAGTTTCGCCAGAGCAAGCATGGATTGTTCACTGCCTATTTTTGCCAACGAAGAGATTGCCGCTTTTTGCGTCATCTTATCCGCAGAGGTTGCATACTTCGACAAATAAGAAACGGCGTTGGGAATATTTTTGTTTCCCAACCAATAGAGGATTGCGGTTTGTTTTTCGGCGGACGCTTTCGGGGAGAGATTTTTCAGAACCAGCTCCACGGCTTTTTTGTCGTTTTCAATCGCCGAATTGTCGAGTACAGCAGTCAGATAGTCTATATTCACGTCTTTCAATGCGCTTTCCATAATATCGTTCTTCTTTGCCGAAGAATTTGCCAACAGCAGGTGGTTTGCGAATATCTTCAGGTATTGCTTGTTTTGTTTCGAAGCCACACCAAGCAGCGCTTCGGCTTCTTTCCGGTATTTTGCATCGTGAGGATTATGCAAGATCAATCGGTAAAGCAAATCAAGATAATCGGGGGTCGCGTTGTATTTTCCGTATTCGTAACTCTCTCTTTGGGCAATATTTCTCAATAAATCCAAAGAAGAAGAGCTGCCGATTTTTCCGAGAGCGTTGTAAACCGCTTTTTTCAGTTCGGGCGAGGAGGTTTCAGGCAATAAACCTTGCAAGACGGGTTCGGCCGGCGAAAATGATGTCTGCGCCAAGGCGTTTACAAGCACTATTCTGTTTTTCTCGGAATCGGCTTTCAAAAGCCCGTCGAGAATGGCTTTCCACGCACTCTCGGAACCTATGGAAACCAACGCTTGCGATGCCGGAGCGGCAAGGCGGTCGTCGTTGAGGAACCGGGCAAGAGCATTTACATTCTCGTCTCTGCCGATTTTTTCGAGTTGGCGAATGACAAACGCTTTCACTTCGTTGTCGAGAGACATTGCCAATGCTTTTTCGTAGGCTTTTGCCGCAATGGCACGCCGGGTGGCATCGTTTGCAACGAAGTTGCTCCATGCGCTAATGGCGTAATCCAATGAGGCATTGCTCCGATTGCCGGGAGGATTCATTTGACCGACGAGATAGAGCAATCCCTCTTCCCCGGTAGAGACCAAGAGAGGGATTATTTCGTTGTATTTTGCCTGATTCTCAGCTGGCAATTGCGCCAAGGCATCGGCAATGACGGTATTGTTTGTTCTGTTTTGCGGCGGTTGTGCCGGTAGAGTGTCGGCAAAACACAAACACACAATAAGGATGTAAAGGAGTTTATTTATCTGTTTCATTTTACTGTTTTTTCAAAATTAAATATTCCACGGGGCACGCATGGGTTGATTGAGCAACCGGTTGGCTTCTTCATCGTTTACGAATAGCTCTTTTACGGGATCGTATTCGAGCGTCCGGTTGAGGCGGAGTGCCACGGCGCCCATGTTTACGATGGTGCACGAACGGTGTCCGTTGAGTTCGTTCAGTGCGAATTTTTGTCTGGTGCGTACACATTCGGTAAAATTGATGTTTTGTTCCGGCGGTTCGGGAAAATCGGCGAGTTTTCTTTCCCAGTTGGGAATATCGCAAACGAAATTTCGGTACACATTTCCGTTAGGCCCTGCTATATAGGGGGTGTCGGGTGTGCCGTAATCGCCGCCCCAAAGAATTATCTGGCACCCATCATCGTAGGTATAGGTGATGGAACGCCATGTGCCCACCGCATCGGGATGTTGCTGTGGTGCATCCACCTCCACTTTCACGGGGCTGGTGTCGTCTTTTCCGAGCAAATACTGAACGGGATC
>JBGYGP010000107.1:0-14002 GCA_041820645.1 Proteiniphilum sp.
ATACGATGAAGGGGGGTACGAAATAGAATCGAGCCCGGTAACCGAGGAGGCGGAAAAACAGATTATGAAGGCCATTCGGATATTGTTGGAAAAAGCGGAAGAAGGAGGCAATCTGCCAAACCGTACCGATAAAAAAGCAATCCGCAATCATGCAGTATGCGTAAGTATGCGGTAATTGCCGATGAAACACGCTCCGTGATAAATATTCTATATATAGAATTAAATAATCTATAATAAAAACTATACCCTCTATATTGGAAATTATATCCTCTATATAGGAAATTATATGCTCTATATATAAAAATATACTATCTATATTGATAATTATATCCCTTATATTGGAAATTATATCCCCTATCTGGAGAATTATATCCTATATATTGGAAATTATATCCCCTATCTGAGAAATTATATCCCCTATCTGGGAAATTATATCCTCTATATAAAAAGTTATATATTCTATATATAAAATTATATGCTCTATATCTGAAATTGAATATCCTATATGGAGCTTTCGATGTTTTTTCTTTCGCACTAAAAAAAACAGGAGCGATTCTCAAAAAGAAATCACTCTCCTGTTCGATATTGTTTCTTCGCCCCTGCAGCGCTTCTGGAAGGCTGCTTTCTGCACCCTGCGGAGAGCATCCTCATCGATGCACCCGGGCTGATAGTCCCGAGCCGGGCATCCCTTGCACCGGTTGCGGTTTGGAGTGGAGGCTCAGTGTCGGTGCATGGCGTGGCCGAACGGCGGATGAACCTCCAACGTAAGCGATGTATTGTGGCTTTCCCAGAGCGAATCGTCCCTCTTCTTGTGTACGGTTACGAAGAGCAATACCAATCCTGCTTGTTTGGGGGTGAAGCTGAATTTTCCTTCGGAATCGGCATGGATATTGCTCTCTCTGATGTTTTCTACATCGTACAAATCGCCATCGCGGTGTTCCGTATAATGCTCATCGTCATAAACTACCACTACACGGGCGTTTTCTACCGGAATGCCGTTGTGCAGTACCTGCAATGCGAGCGTTTGCCCCAGCCCCAGTTCGTTGGGCGAAGTGAGCGGGATTATCTCCACGCCGGCGTTCAAGGGGCGCGGCATGTAGCGGGCATGCTCTTTTACCACATAAGTATCGGCGCTGCTGTAATAGTCCATTACGATTTTGCGTCCCGTAAAACGCAACGTGTCGTCCGAAAAATAGAGCTTTCCCTCGGCTGTTTCCACCCCCCGGTAGCGGGGGCCTTTTCTCGTGCCGGAGTTGATCCGGTAGGTTCCTTCCCCGTCGATTCGGGGTTCGAGATAAACCGCACCTTTGGTTTTGGCCGCGGGCAGCAGTTCGATTCGGTTGCCGTCGGGGAGAATCAGTCCGAAGTGCGGCGAAGACATGGCAAAATCGGCCTGGAAAGGAAACTCGGTAAACGACGATTCGATAACCAGCCGGTTGTTGAGTACATGAAACTGGTTGGGCTTCAGAAAGGGTACGTGTGCATTTGCCGGAACGGCAACAAGCAGAGAAGCCAATACACAGGAAGCGATGGTTGTTGCTGTCGATTTCATCTGTTGTAAATGTTATTTGATTTTTAGGGGGATTCCCGATACCATAAGAAATGCATTGTCGGAAGTTTTCGCAATATACTGGTTTATCCGGCCTTGCAGGTCGGTAAACCGGCGCGAGGTTTCGTCGGGAGCATGGAGGCTCATCCCGATTTCGTTGCTTACGACGATAAGCGTGAAGTCTTGCCGGATAAACCTGTCCCATTCCGCTTTCGCCTCTTCGAGCGAACGCTCCGGATCGTATCGGTTGTCGTGAAAAATATTGGTCAGCCAAAGCGTGATGCAATCGAGCAAAACCGTCTTCCCGGCAAGGTTGTGGCGGCTGAGCCGTTTTTCTTCTTCGAGCGTTGTCCACATCGCGCCGCGGTCGGCCTGGTGGCGGCGGATACGCTCCGCGAAATCGTCGTCCCAACGGCGCGCCGTAGCCAGATAGACCGGATCGGCGGAGAGATTCTCCGCCAACCGTTGTGCATAAGAGCTTTTGCCCGAACGCGCCCCGCCGGTAATGAAAGTTATTTCTCGCATTTTTTATCTACCGTTGCGGAACAAACATCCTCTTTGTAAACCCACCGAACGACATCGCCCTCTTTCAAAGGAAAAAGATAGGCCAGTTTATGCGGATTTTTGTCATTCACCCTGTAATACCACGCCTTTTCTCCCCGTATGTTTTTGACACCGTTGATGGTGGTTACGAAAATATATTTCTTTACCGGATACGTTTCTATCGTGGCACACCCTTGCAGAGCGGTCATTGCGGTCATCCCCTCGTACCAGTCCACCTGATGGGTTTCCGTCGCCCTCTCCGCGCCGTAATCCAGCGTAACGGTCACCTTCGTCTGAGCCTGCAGCGATACCACGCTTACGAAAAGCGCGAATAATGCAAATCCTTTTTTTGTCATAAAAGAGAATCGTTAGAATGAATAAGAAAAGTGTCCCATAATGCTGCGCCCCGGCATATTGTAACCGTCCTTCTCGGTATAGTTTTCGTCCAAAAGGTTGGCAACGGAAATGCCTACTCTTGAAGAGGGAGTTACTTTGTAGTATGCCGACCAGTCCAGAACCAGATGGGAAGGGTGTTGCAGGACTTGATCATTGGAGGTGTATCCTCCTTTCTGATAATAATTTTCGGCTTTTATCCCCGGACGGAGATTATCCCACACCATCCAGTCGTTTTCCAAACGATGACCGATGTAACGGGCGTTCAGGCGTGTAGTAAATCCTCTGTGATTGTCATAAGCAATGCCGAAGTTTGCCGTGTTCTTTCTCACATACAGCAAATCTTTGGTGACAAAAGTGTCATCCGCCTGCTTTTTGTCGAAAGTGCTCTTCAGCAGGTGAGTATAATTGGCGTAAAGCTCGACATCGGAAGAGGCATGGCCGAACACTCGCGCCAGATTGCTCGAAAACATCAACTCCAAACCGTTGATATTGCCCTTGTCGGCATTCATAAACGTAGTATATTCCTTATTCCTTGTGTCATTCACAATCTTATTTCTGTGGAACGTTTGAAAATAGGTTACATCCAAATTTACATATTTATTCTTTGCGATATTGAAACCGACGTCGAAAGAGGTTGCATATTCGGGTTTTAAATCTGCTTTCCCGCGATATTCCCTTGTCCCCACTTTATACATGCCGGCCACCTTGTACGCATCCGGCACGAAGAAAGCGGTTCCTATGCTGCCGTGAAGATTGATTTCGGGAGTAATAAAATATTTGATACCGAATGAGGGGGTGAAGTTGGAATACCCTTTTGTTGCCTTTTCATTTTTCAAAAACTCGTTCGCTTCCAACGAAAAAGCAGTGTAGGTAAATCTGGCTCCGGCATTTACAAGCAATCTCTCTGCGGTGTAAGCTCCTTGCAAAAATGCGGAAGTGGCGAGTATCGAATGATCGGGGCGATAGGGGTTGATTGGCGTAATTTTATCGGAAAAACGTTGCGACAAAATCTGATTCGCATCGAAATCCACACCTCCGATAATTCTGACATTCCCCCAAGAATGCGTATCGCTTAACTTTGCACCGTATTGTTTTACCGCTTCCTTGGAAGTGATGAATGCAGCATCGGTATTGTTGTCGAAATTATTTTCTCTGTAGATGGAAAAATAGGGAGAGAAGAGCAATACGTTATTTCCCGTTTCTCTTTTTATATCAAGATACGTGTTGGAACGATTGAAATCCTGTTTGCTCAATCCGTACGAGTGCCAGTAGTTACCGGGTGTCTCTACGTCGTTTGATGCAACAAATATAGAGTTTAAATTCACGCTCCACGCATTATCGATGTCATACGTCAATTTTCCCATAAACTGATTGATGGAAAACTGGGTATTTGTCATCCTGTCGCCGTATGATTTCTCATCGAGTATCATTTTTTGCACGTCGGTTATCTTAAAAAGATTTTTACTGCCTATTTGATAATCTTTATCTTGTGCCTTGCGCGAAAATCCCAACGACATACGCACTCTGTCCGACAGGCGTCCCGAAGCGTAAGCATTGAAGTTGGTTTGTGCAAAATTGCCTACACTTAAAGCCACCGAACCTTCGCTCCCTGCAGAAGGAGCTTTGGTTATAATATTGACAACACCTCCCATCGCATCCGAACCGTACAAAACGGAGTAGGGCCCCTTAACTACCTCGATGCGTTCTACAAAATCGGTAGGGATGGAGGTTAAGTTGGTCGTTCCTGCCGGTTTACCGTCGATTAGGAGCAGCGTGTAGTTGCGATTGTGAGCGGAAGGTGCAAAACCTCGGAGCCCTATATATGAAGAAGTTCCCGGATATTGAACAATGTCAAGATTGGTGATGCTTTTGAGCAAATCTGCCGCATTGTTTGCCGGCAGGGTCTCTATTTTTTCCCTGCTGATAATTTCCACCTTCTGAGGAATACTCTTCAGAGGCAATTGCATACGCGAAGCAGTTACCACTACTTCGTTCAAATCGTAGTTTTTAATGTTTTCTTGCGCTTTTACATTGCTCGTGCAAGCAAGCAGGGTGGCAATACCCAATAGTAGTTTTTTGTACATAAAAAAAATTTATAGTTAAACACCTGTTTTGTTTTAACCATAAACTTTCGAGAGAAAGAGAAATTGTGTAAATAAATACCGAACGGAAATGTATTATAACTTCCTGCTTTTATTCCCGAAAGCATTATGATGTCATTGCTTTCCGAAGACAGGTCTTCCGGCTCGTTCCGGTTTTCTGAAACCTTCCCGTTTCGTGGAGCGAAACAGTGGTTGTGATATAACTCAGAAAACTTTAGGGAACATACGGCTGCGGGTACAGCTTTGGCTTTTTTGTTCCGACAAATTACCAAATTCCATGATGTCCTGAAAGCAGGTGCAAAGGTAAACCATATTTCTGTTAAAAAAAAGATTTATCATTTTTTTATGATCCGAAACGATATCCGCAAGTATTTCTATGATATGAATCCGGCGCACCGTTGCCTTTGTGTTGAGTTGAACGAAACCGCCGCATTGCGGCGTTAGAAAGTATTGCGGATATGAGTTAACATAATATCGGTGAATCTGCCAAACAATATCCATAATTGGCGAAGGTTGACGGGCAATCCTTTATTTTTCAATATCCATTCCATCCAGCGACCGCTGCGAAACGGGAAAAACCGCCGGTTTACCGGTAACGGGATTGTTGCTTACAATCACAGCCGTATTGTATACCTTTTCGATATTCTCATACGTAAGTACCGATTGGGGGGTTCCTTTTGTATAAATTACTCCATTTTTCATCATTACCAGATAATCGCAATATTCGGCGGCAAGCGTAAAGTCGTGAACAATCATGATAACCGAAAGGCTCAACTCCCCGTTGAGCTTCTGAATCAAATCCATAAACCGCACCTGATGCGTGATGTCGAGATGCGACGTGGGTTCGTCCAGGAGCAGCAATTGAGGCTTTTGGCACAAAGCCATCGCAATATTCGCCATCTGCTGTTCACCGCCGCTCAACTCCGTCATCGGTTTGTTGCGCAGCCGATATGTATTTGTCAGATTCATGTAATGATGGGCTATCTCGATATCCTCTTTTTTGTCGAAAAACTGAAAACGGCTCCGATACGGGATGCGCCCCATCAGCACATACTCTTTCACGGAGATATTGGTCGCTTCGGGAAACTGATTCACAACAGCAATTTTTTTCGACCTTTCCCGATACGAAAAAGTATGCAGATTATCGCCATGAAAACGGATAGATCCTTTAAATAAAGGGAGCTCGCCGCAAATCCCTCTGAAAAGGGTAGTCTTTCCCGAGCCGTTGGGCCCGATGATGCCGGCAAAAACACCCGAAGAGAGCGAAAAACTGATGCCGGAAACTTTAAATCCGGTTTTATACCCGCACGAAACGTTATCGAGAACAAGTAATTCTTTCATCTTTGCAGCAATTTGGACTGTTTTTGCGAACGGCTAAGCAACACAATAAATGCCACGCCTCCCACTATGCCCGTAATAACGCCAATCGGCAATTCGTTGGGAGCGATGACCGTACGGGCAAGAATATCGCTCGCTATCAGGAAGATGCTCCCGCTCAAAAAGGAGGTTATCAGCAGTATCCGGTAATCGGTTCCAACCCACAATCTTACAGTATGGGGAATGACCAACCCCACAAATCCGATAATCCCCGCAACGGCGATGCACGCGCCGGTAAGCAACGATGTGATGACAAACAGGATTTTGATAATCGCGTTGGAATTGATTCCCAACTGACGCGCTTTTTCTTCCCCCAAGCGGAGAGCGTTGAGTTGGGTTACAAAAAGATAGGTGGTAAACAGGCAAACGAGCGACAATGCTACCATGCCCACAATCAGCGTTGAGTTGGATTCGTTGAGCGAACCCATCGTCCAGAAAACGATGCTGTGGATGTTTTCGACCGCTGTTACGGACATCAAAAACATCACGAGCGACGAGGAGATAAAGCTAATCATCACGCCGATGAGTAACATGCGGGTAACGCTTATCTTCCCTTTTTTCATCCCCAACGTGTAAACCAGAAAGATAGTAAGAAATGCACCGATAAATCCGGCAAAGGGCATCAGCAAAACATTGAGCAGATGCAAACCGGTTACAATCACAAATGTTATGCCCAGCGAAGCACCGCCCGAAATGCCCAGCGTATAAGGTTCCACCAAAGGATTGCGATAAATCCCCTGCAGGATGGCTCCAGCAAGGCTGAGACTGCCGCCCACGGCAAACCCCAAAAACGTGCGCGGAATGCGGATATACGACAATACGCCGTATTCGATGCTTCCTCGGTCTGACAACGCGAGCGCGAGTTTTTTAAGAGGAATGGAAAACTCTCCCACACTCAACGATATACCGACAACCGACAAGAGCATAAACAAAAGCAACGCAACATCCATCAACCATTTTATCTTCTTACTGAGCATATTTTTCAATATTCGATACCTCTCCGGCTAGTAATTCCGTTATCGTAAGGGTGTTTGAGCTTTCGGCAAAACGTAACGTAATCGGCAAGCTCCATTACCTTTTCGGTTGCACCTCTTCCGGTAAGAACAAGCTCGGTATGCGGAGGTTTGTTTTTGATGAAATCCAGAAGAACAGCTTCGTCCAAATAACGGTCGCGTACCGAAATCAGTATTTCGTCCAAAATAAGTAAATCAACCGGTTTCTCTTTCAGTAGATTTCGCAAGTATGTTATTGCTTCGGCAACTTCGCGGCGTATCTCATTCTCATTGATGCTTCTGTCCAAATGCGGATGTCCTTTGGCAAAAACCGATATGTCGGCTCCCAATCTGCGCAGGCTCTCTATCTCGGTGTAACCGTATTTTTCGGGACGCTTGTGAAACGAACAGTAGCAAACCCGAAACCCCGAACCCAAAGCCCTTGTTGCCAATCCTACGGCGGCGGAGGTTTTCCCTTTGCCGTCGCCGGTATATACGTGTATCAATCCTAAATCGTTCATTTTTTGTTTACTTTCTCAGCGATTATTTTTATTGTCTGTACAAAGGTAACGGGAGTTGGTTGACAGGCTATTTCGGAGTCGATAATAAAGATGTTGTTTTGTTTGGTTGCGTTGATGCTGGTGTATTTTTGCCAGATTGCCTTCTCCTCGTCGCCGACAATGCCCATGGTTGCGATAAAGATATAATCGGGATTTTCGGCAATCACAAATTCACGCCCCACCGCGCCTTGTTTCAATCCTTTGGCTACATTCGTTGCACCCAGCAGAGTAATGTAATCGTCCATAAAAGTACGGTCGAGGACGGCAAAAATGGGGTCGGCTCCGATTTGGAAAAAAATTTTCTTGGCTTTGTTCTTATCTTTCCGGCGAGCAATTTCAGTAACTTCGTTTTTGCTCTCTTTTACGATAGCATCGGCTTTGAGCTTGGTACCGGCGAGCTCACCCAAATAGAGAAACTGAGCGCATATCTCGTCGAAATTTTTTGGGGTTGAAAAAATTTCGACTGCAACTCCGAATTTTTTCAATGTTTCGATATCTTTTGGGTTAGTGAGTCCCGAACCGATTACCAAATCGGGCTTCTGAGCAAGAATTTTTTCGATATTCATCTTTACCGCCGACGAAACTACCGGCACATTGTCGCCCTTTGCCGCAAGGCAATAGCTCGTGCAGCCCACCAGTTTGTCCTGCGCTCCCATAAAATAAAGGCTCTGTGTTATGGAAGGCGCCAAAGAGATAATCCGCTTGTACGTTTTTTGAGAAAACGCAGCCAAAACACAAGAAAAAAACAATAACGCGAAAAAGGGTCTTTTCATCATTCTATTTCAATTATATAAGTTCCAAAAAATAGTGTTTATCGTCTTCCGATACCAATCCTGTTTGAAATGACACCGCTTCGGAAAACAACGGCCCGTCGAACACAAAGGTATGGTATTCTCCGTTTTCGCCACACAAGTCGATATTCCGAATTTCGCGAAGCTTTTGCAAAAATCTTTCATCAAACACATTTCCCAGAAACTGTTTGGGAAGGACGTTTTTCCGTACCGAAACCGTGATTGCCCGAAAACCGTCCGTCACAAAATCTTCGATGAGTTGTGCGGTATCCATTCCCCAAAGCGGAAAAACAGGTTGTATCCCTGTTTCGCCGCAGACGCGCTCTATCCACTCGCGATGCGCTTCGAGGTAAATATCGCCGAACACGCCGGCATCTACTCCTTGGGTTTTCAGGTGCGAGACGGTCTTTCTGAAAATTTCTTCGTAATTTCCTCTCAATGTCGGTTGCTGAATAAGCTCGATGTTCATTTTACTTGCCTGCCGGCGAATTATTTCTTTTGAAACACCGTGCGAACGCGATTTTTCGGTATCATCGTCCACCATATTCAACAGACAAAACACCTTATTATTCGAATTTTGCAGATATTTATACAAGGCATAAGTGCAATCTTTTCCACTACTCCAAGAAACAAAAGCTTTCATTTTTTTGCTTTTTCAAGTTGCAAAGGTAAGAAAATATCGAAGATTGAAAAAAGCGAAAAATCAACTAATTCGCCCCCATTCGTACCGATTGCCGCCAATGCGGCCGAGTTGCTGCTTGAGGACGAGATGGGTGGGATGTTGTAGTTTGGGGTCTTTTTCAATAATCTCTTCGGCAATTTCACGGGCGCGAATCAGTAAATCGTTGTCACGTACCAAATCGGCTATTTTCAAGCTGAAAGGGATACCGCTTTGTTGCGTTCCTTCCAAGTCGCCCGGCCCGCGTAGTTTGAGGTCGGCTTCGGCAATCACAAACCCGTCATTGCTCTCGGTCATTATCTGCATACGCTTGCGCGTATCGGCCGATATTTCGTAGGGGGTTATCAACACGCAGTACGATTGTTCGGCGCCGCGTCCTACTCTTCCTCGCAACTGATGCAGCTGCGACAGACCAAACCGTTGGGCGCTCTCGATAATCATGATCGAAGCGTTCGGCACATTTACGCCTACTTCGATAACGGTGGTAGAGACCATGATTTGAGCTTCGTTGTTCACAAAGCGGCGCATCACCTCGTCTTTTTCCGCAGGCTTCATTCGTCCGTGCATTTTACAAACCGCAAATTCGGGAAAAGCGCCGCTGATATGCTCAAAACCCTCTTCAAGGTTTTTCAGATCCAATGTTTCGCTCTCTTCAATCAACGGATACACAATGTAAGCTTGCCGTCCTAAATTTATCTGCTCACGAACGAATTGATACAAAGCTCCTTTCTTTTGTTCAAACCGATGCAGGGTTTGAATGGGTTTTCGTCCGGGCGGAAGTTCATCGATTACCGACACATCGAGGTCGCCGTAAACCGTCATGGCAAGCGTGCGTGGGATGGGAGTTGCCGTCATCACCAAAACATGCGGAGGATGGTTATTTTTTGTCCAAAGCTTTGCCCGCTGCGCCACCCCAAAACGGTGCTGCTCGTCGATAACCACGAAACCCAAACTCCGAAATAGCACGGCGTCTTCTATCAAAGCATGCGTTCCAATCAGAATATCGATTTCTCCCGACTGCAATCCGGCATGGATTTCTTCCCTCTCTTTCTTTTTGGTAGAACCGGTAAGCAAGGCCACCTTCACATCCATATCCGAAAGCATTTGCCGGAAGGTGGCATGATGTTGTGTGGCGAGGATTTCGGTAGGAACCATCAGACACGACTGAAATCCGTTGTCCAAAGCAATCAGCATACACATAAGCGCAACCAGCGTCTTGCCGCTTCCTACATCGCCTTGCAAAAGCCGGTTCATCTGCTTACCCGAAGCGGTGTCGATACGAATTTCCCTGATAACGCGCTTCTGTGCCTGAGTCAGCTCAAAAGGGAGGTACTTTTCGTAAAACGAATTGAGGTATCTGTCCACTTTTTTGAAGACAAAACCGTTGAGTTTGCCTTTCCTGTCGGAGGCGTATCTCACGATATTGAGCTGGATGAAAAAGAGTTCTTCGAATTTCAATCGAAACTCGGCGTCGCGCAGGAGAATGGGGTTTTTCGGAAAATGAATGTGGGTAATAGCATCGTGAAACGGCATCAGGCAAACCTTGCTTACGACATCAGGTGAGAGACTCTCCTTCAGAGGTTCTTTGAGCATCCGGATAGCGTTTTCGATGATTTTTCCGATAGTTTTGGAATTGAGGTAATGATTTTTCATCGTTTCGGTGGTGTTGTACATCGCCATCAATCCTTCGGGTAAGTCGGTTTCGTTGAGAAAAGGGTCAATTTCGGGATGGGCAATGTTCCAACGGTTGTTGAAAAGGGTCGGTTTACCGAAAACGATGTATTCCTGATTTACCTTGTATTTGTTTTCCGCAAAACGGATGCCTTGAAACCATATCAAATCGATAAAACCGGTTCCATCGGTAAAGTGTGCTACCAAACGGCGTTTTCGCCCTTCTCCGAAGGTCTCGAAAGCAGTAATCTGTCCTTTGAGCTGGATATAGAGCATAGAACCGTCAATCTCATGGATGTAATACATCCGACTCCTATCGATATACCGGTAAGGATAGTACCGCAACAAATCCTCCAATGTGAACACATTGATTTCCTTGTTGAAAATCTCGGCGCGTTTAGGCCCCACACCGGGAACAAATTTTATATCGGTTTGCAAAATATCGTTCATCACAAAGCCATTAACCGAATATCCGGAGTTTTGTACAAATTTACAAAATTATTTGTAATTGTTTTGTTTCCCGAATTTTATATTTAAAACCACCACTTCCGAAGTTGTTCCTATACGGTATTGCGGGCCTGCCAATCCCAATCCCGAGGTTACCACAACGTGAGTATTCCCCCTTTTTTTGTATCCGTGCGCTACCTCATACATGGTGTTGGTAATGATGTTTCCGGGGAAAAACTGTCCGTTGTGCGTATGTCCGTACATCGCCAAATCAACCTCGTAGCCGGAATTCTCATCCAAATCGGAGGGATTATGGTCAAGTACGACCACAGGCAATGAGGTATCGACATGCTGCTTATCCAATATCTCTTTCAGTTGTTTGCGATGCGGCGCATTAATATCCTCTCGACCGACGACGTAAAACGAGCCGCGAATAAGTGTGGAGGAATCTCTCAACACAGTAATTCCCGATTGGTTGAGCCAGGCGATTTTCTCTTCCGCCTCGTACCGATATTCGTGATTTCCGGTACAAGTATAAACACCCAAAGGAGCATAAAGCCGACGAAGTTCTCTTGCGATATTCTCTTCAAGCAACGGCTTGATTTCGGCATCGACGATATCGCCCGCAAAAAGAATCAAATCGGGTTTTTGCGCCATAATCAAATCGACATATTTTTTTGCGTAATCTTTGTTGATGAGGTATCCCAAATGCAAATCTCCCGCCATGACAACCCGAATAGAGTCAATCTCCCCGGCGGGTTTCGTTATTTCGATACTGTATTTTGTAACCGCCGGATTGTTGAAACGATAACGGCCGCCGAGCAATATCGCCACAACGAAGAAAACGGAAAAAACAAACCATCCACCTTTCGTTCTTTTAGGATGCGAATGAACAACGTTAGGGAGAAAAGGCCGCCGCCTGTGAATCTCGAAAACAACATCGATTACCACCAATGCCGCCGCCATGTAAAACACAAACAGCATCCACGTCGTCCCCATGTTCCAAATAAGATAAACACCGCGGAGGGATAGCGATTGGTAAAAAAACAATCCCACCAGATAAACCAGAAACTCCAACAGGAACAGAGTTGCAAAAACAGCCCGCGGTTTTTTTCTATCGGACAGGATATGCCAACCGCGCCAGAACACATAGACGTTGAGTGTCAGATGAAAGATAAGAGCGTAGAAAAATACTTTCATAAACTGAGGAAAAAACTGACCCACAAAGGTACCGAAAAATCGATAATCATGCCGTGAAAAAGAGCGATAACAACGTAATCTTCCCCCGAAGAGGCGGTTATTATCGGCAAAGTGGTATCCATGGTGGTAGCACCTCCTCCGCAAACAGGAGCAAGTTTCCCAAAATATTTTACCATACGAGGCGCGAAAATCAGTACGAAAAACTCCCGCATGATATTCGCTAACAAGGCAACCGCGCCAAGCTCGGCGCCCCTGAATTCGGTAATGAGAATACTGGAAAGAGAATAGTAGGCGAAACCGGCACCCACACTTAAACAATCGGCAAAACTCCGTTGCGGCAACAACAAACTAATCAGTGCCACTCCCGCAAAAGTACCGACGGTGGTAGCAAGCGGAACCAATATGATTTTCGCGCCAAACTGCCTCGTCGCGGCAAAAACACGCTTGCTTGTTCCGATTTGAATGCCTACAAAAAAGAGGAGAAAGTATAAAATAATTTCGGAGAGATGTTTCTGTAAGAAGATTTCGGGAATAAAATCCAACAACGACAATACTACTCCCGCCGCAAACAAAAAGAGCAAAAGGAGCGATTGTTTCATTCGGAGTTGTCTTTTCCCTTAAAAAACTTCTCGTAAACAAATCGGGCGCAAAACAGCGTCCCGCCAAGCCCGCCGAGGGTGAGTAGAAAAGCGTCCAACCCGATATTGGCAAAATTATTGACAACATTCTCATTGGCGCCCACGGAGATGCCCAGCGAAAAGAGCAGAAGCATAATAATAATGTTTATCGTTCTTCCTATATGCTTCGCCACCGGTTTTTCCTTCAAGAGAAAACCCACAAGCACTCCCGATAAAATAATCAAAATAATTTTAAGCATCCGACTTTTCCGATCAAATGATTCCGATTCTTTTCAGTTCTTCCTGTAGATTCAATTCCGGCGGGCAATGCACGGTCTTGAATCCTAACTTTCGCGCCGCTTCAATGTTCTCAAGATTATCGTCGATAAAAAGCGACTCCCGGGCGTTAAGTCCGTATCTTTCGAGCAAAATCCGATAAATTCTTTCGTCGGGTTTCACACGTTTTTCTTCTCCCGAAACCACAATCCCGGCGAAGTATCTGAAAAAATCGTATCGTTTGTAAGCCACGGGAATTGTTTCGGCCGACCAGTTGGTCAGTCCGTACACAGTATATTTTCGGCTAAGCGGTTCCACCAAACGGGTATTCGCTGTTATCTCACCTCCCAACATCTCTTCCCATCTGCCGTAAAAAAGAGCTATCTCCTTTGCATAGTGCGGAAATTCGAACTGTTTTTCGGCCGTAGCTTCAGACAAAGCGCGTCCGGCATCTTGCTTTACGTTCCACTCCGAGTTACACACATGGGTAAGAAAGTATTCCATCTCTTTTTCGTCGGAAAATACTTTTCTATACAAATAAACAGGATTCCAGTCGATTAGAACCCCGCCAAAATCAAAAACGATATTTTTCACGTTATCCATTTTCATTATTTTTTTACAAATATAGTGATTCTCAATCGGTAAATAGGTATTTATCAGTTAAACTTAACAAAAAAATCGAATGATCTCAGCGTGAAAAAAGAGCCGCACAAATGAATCGAGAGTTGCATAATGCATTAACCGGCAACGCATAACCTCAACTTCTATTTCTTAACAAAATCTATTTATCGTCAAAAGAGGG
>JBGYGP010000108.1:0-7577 GCA_041820645.1 Proteiniphilum sp.
CGCGCGTATCGAGCGACTGCCAACTGGGTTGATACTGAGCTTTTACCGATGAAAAAACGAATGCCAAAAAGATGAAATAAAGAATTATCTTTCTCATGACTTTATTAATTTTATTATGTAAAATCAGCATATTATCAGTCCTTTAAATAAGGAAGATTTACATGCTCATTTCACGATTGATTATTTTTTTGAGTTCAATACTTTTTTGATTTCTTCCGCCCAGATGTTGTAGGCAACTTCCGTAAGATGAACGCCGTCGGTAGTGAACTGTTTTTTGAGGCGTTTGTTTTCGGATAATTGGGGATTGATGTCGATGTAGGCAATCTTCTTTGATTTTGCCAACTCCTGCAAAAAAGCATTTACTTCATCAATCATTGCGGCTTTATCTGCATTATCGCTGTCGTTTTCCTGACTAACGTAAAATACACCCGTAAGAATGGGTGCAATGTTTTTTTTCAGCAGTCTGTCCACCATGTTTTGATAGTTTTGCTTGATTCGCTCTGCCGAAATACCCACCCCCATATCGTTGATTCCGCCTTCGAGGACGCAAACTTCGGGTTGGTACTTTATCACATGGTCGTCCAGCAGCCACACGAAGTGCGAAGTGGTAAATCCGCCTCTACCGCTGTTGCGCACGTCGTTTCGTCCCAACTTTTCGTTCCAGTTGCCGCCGCCTTCAATCAACGAATTGCCGAACATAACCACTTTGTAATTGCCTTGTGCTTCGGCAGAATCCTCTCCGGTAGTAGTCAATCGAACGGCATAGCCGCCTCCGGGAGCCATGTAGAACTCCAACTTCTCCCCTCTTTTTACGGTTTTGCGAGCGATGGCGTAATCGTTTCCCACACGGTCGGCATTTGCTCCATCGGTAAAAATCTCAGCCTCATATTGCTTGCCTGCATCTAAGAAATCGAGTGTTACGGACGCTTTCCGCGAGTTCCAGTTTGTCATTCCGCCGATATACCAATCGTTTCCTTTTCGGCGGGCAACGTTCACATATTCTCCCACTTTGCAGTCCAACGGATATGTTTCGTCCCAAACCGAAGGGATTTTTGCCAGAAACTTCAGGTAGTCCGGTTCTTTTTCGTAAGCGGTGGGAGCATCGCTCAACATTTGTAAAGAGCCGTAATAGACCACAAACATAGCCAACTGATGGCAGCGCGTCCCCTGACTCATGGGACGGTCGTTTAGCTGTTTCCACTCTTCCTTGTTATAATTTTGCATTGCCCCGGGTGTGTAGTCCATACTTCCCGCAAACATACGGATAAAGGGGATGGTTACATCGTGTTCGGGAGTTACCCCTTCGGGATTGAACTTGTTCCATTCCAGCCCTCGGACACCTTCCACGTTTATGTTGTTGGGATATGTTCTCGACATTCCGGTAGGATGATAAGCGCCGTGATAATTGACCAACAGGTTTCTTTTGGCGGCTTCTTTGAGCAAGCGTTCGTGAAAATCGACCACAATCTGGTCGTCTCTGTCCATAAAATCGACTTTTATACCGGCAATTCCCCATTTTCGGAACAAATCGAGCGCTTCGGTCATCTGTTTATCGATTGTCCACCAGATGCACCAGAGGAAAATTCCCACGTTTTTGCTTTTGGCATACTGTGCCACTTCCTGCATATCGAGCTTGCCGGTAACTTTCAACAGATCGAACCAGTCGCTCCAACCGTCGTCGATGTTGATGTACTCGATGTTGTTTGCCGCAGCAAAGTCGATGAAGTATTTGTACGTTTCGGTGTTGAATCCAGTTTTGAATGGAACGCCCGTAAGGTTCATGGCATTCCACCAGTCCCACGCTACTTTTCCGGGTTTAATCCAGCTTGTGTCGGGCAGTTTGTTTTCGGAAGCGAGCAGATAGACCAGTTCGTTGCGGAGAATGTCTTTATCGTTTTCTTCAAATGCGATAAGCCGCCACGGAAACGCCCTTTTTCCGGTAGTCTTGGCGATAAAATCTTCGGTTTCGGTTACTACAAGGTTGAAATTGTTGTGTCCGCCGGGTTTCACCTTGCTCGGAACATACGCATGCCTACCAACAAGTGTATTGGGTTTGTTTTCAGCACTCTTCAAGGTCATGCAGGGATAATCCCACACATCCGATTCGTGAATCAGTATGTTCATACCATTCTCCGGTTTTATCAATACGGGCATACTGGAATAATTCGGAGCAAGAGAACTGTCTGATATTTTTTGTAGCCTGTAATTGGACTCGGAAAGAATCGGATGAAAATATGCGTTGTAATTACCGGCAAATTTAAATTCAGCCTGTTCTTGTAGTACGTGTATCTCCTTGTCGAAATTCGTTTCAAATCGCCAAGCAAGGCCCTCGTTGTATGCGCGAAAAACAACGGAATAGTTGCTACGGAAGTCGATTCGCAATTCGTTGTATCGCTCCCTTATCCGGTTGTTAATGCCATAAATCGGATGCAACGTGTTATCGACCGATTTTGTTTTGGAATTTCGTACAACGGGATTTATCCCGATTGTATTCTCCTTGTCGAATTGCATGGAAATGGACGAAGGGAGCACATAATTTTTCCCATCATAAGACAAACTGTACGTTATTTGTTTGTCAATAGCGACGATTGCCCGGATTTTGTTGTCGGGAGAAGAGAGTGTGAAATCCTTGGCTCCGACCCGAAAGGATGCTGCCAAAAGCAATGCTGAAAGGAGAATTGCTCTTATCATAATTCTATTATTAACATGTGAATTCTTCATTTTTCCAACAGCTTTATCCATTCATAAAATTCCTGATAAATCGTTTCTCTCGGTATATTTTCAAATGAATGACCGGTATTTTCGTAAGAAATCAGCTTGTTTTTATAGGCAAGTTCGTTCAGTTTTTTGTGCAAATTTTCCGCTTGACTATACGGAACAATTTCGTCGCGCTGCCCGTGTATTGAAATCACAGGAATATTTTTCAGATAAAAATAGGGGCTTATGTTTTTAAATTCCTCCGGAATCGGTTCGCCGGTATAGACTGCTCCTGCCAAAAACTGCATCGGCTCTAAAAGTCCGATACGTTTTGCATGATTTAACAAAGACGAGGAATATAGATTTGAGGGGCCTGCCCAGGAAACAACGGCTTTGACCTGATTATTTACGTCATAATTGAATCCGTAAAGCAACGCCATGTGTCCGCCGGCGCTGTATCCACCCAAAGCGATATTGTCGCCGTTCACATTCCACGATTTGGAATGAGACTTGCAATAATCCAAGGCCTGTTTCACATCGTCCATCAAATCGGTATAATCCGTACCGGAGTCCACAAATCTGTAGTTCATACTGACACTGGCAATGCCTCTGGACAAGAGGTAATCCTGCAACGGCGTGAAAAACGATTTATCGCCCGACACCCAACTTCCGCCATGTATAAGCACAAAAAGCGGGGTTTCTTTGGTTCTGTTTTCAGGGAGAAAAACATCCATCCGGTTTCGGGCAGATTTACCATACTCTATATCGGTTAATTTCTCTACCCGATAAATATTGTTATCCGTTGTATTCGATGTAGAATTGCAGCATGCCATACAAGATGCCGCAATTGCTATCGAAAGAAAAAAAGGAACTATTTTTTTCATTATCTTATTTTTTAATGTATTGAATACCGAATCTCAATTTTCTGTCGGTTTAATTTCCTTCATGTACACCGATATTGGGAGCATCTTTGTAAAGCGAATTTCCCCAGAAATCTTTATTCCCATTGGTTTGAACAATAACCCCGGCATCGATACAAGGCGACCCTGCTTTCAGCATATATCCGGCCAACCGTTTACCATCTTTCATATTTATATCTTTGCCTCCACTACCCGGCGCGCTCAGGAGCGGATCTGTATGGATTCCGCCGACAGCATTGCCCCAACTGATGTTGTTACTGCCTGCGGAGGGAATTTCGTACGCTGCACCGGTGCTCCAGAAAATGTTGTTCCACCACGTGCCGCCCAAATCGTAGGGATGTTTATCGGGAAATACGGGTGTGGGCGGATTGGTATTCCAATCGAGATATTCGTAGACAGTCGCTTCGCCGTAAAACATGTTGTTATAAACCAAACAATCGTTCGACGGGAATTTACAGAAAAAGAGCCGCCTTTTATCGTTTTGGCTTATGTTGTAGCGGACAACCACATTTTTATCGTGTCCCATGCTGAGAATGAAACCTCCTTCATTGTCGTGGCTGTAATTGTATTGAAAAATGGTTCTGTTTGCCCCCAAATCGGCATCGAAGGCACAGCCGTCGTTGTTCTGATCGGGTTTTCGAGTGAAACAAACTTCGTTGTATTGAATGACGGCATCGTTGGTAAAAGCGCACCAAATTCCGGCATGATGTCCAAACTTAGCGGAAGCCACATTTTCCACGTAATTGTATTCGACCAACCCCTTGTTGCAGTGCTGAAGAACAATTCCATCGCCGGCCACATTGATGATTCTGTTATTAGCGACATAGACATTCAGGCTTGGGCCGAGCGGTTCATCGCCATGCGTCCACATTTCGATTCCGTTTGTGATTCTGCCGTCGGCCAATTTGCAGTCGTGAATGTAATTGTTTTCAATTTTCAGCCCATTATATCCGGATGTTTTTTTCTTATTGGAACCGCTAATTGATATGGCACTGCGTCCCACAAAATCATATATTTCGCAATCTCTTACGGCGATGTTCCGGCAAAAGCCGTTATCGGCATAGATTCTGATGGCGTAATAATCGTACAATGCATGGGGGCCGGTTATCGCGATGTTTTTAATCTCCCAGTTTTCGACGTTGGTCAACGAAATGATATTTGCACTGATCCCTCCGGAAATAACCGGTTTATTCCCTTCGCCGTATTTATCTACAAGGATGGGCAATTCGGGAGTTCCCGATCCCTTCAGTTCCAATTTTCCCTGCCATGAACCGCCGGATTTGAATAAAATTTTATCTCCCGGATTATAGGTTATCGAACTTACTTTGGAAAGATTCTTCCATGCAGTGTTCTCGCTTAATCCATTGTTGTTGTCGTTACCGTTTGTATTATCTACATAATATGTCTGAGAGACTGTTTCGATGCTTGGCTCATTGCCTCTACCCTTGCAACTGGTAAAAGAAACCGAAATCAGCATCAATGCGATTAGATATTTGTTTACTTGAATGATTTTCATAATTTTTTGTTTTATTGTTTAACGAGAGGCCATCTCGAAAGCAGGATTGCAGCCTCGCTTTCGAGACAACCTTTTGAGTTTTTAATTATATCCCGGATTTTCAACAAGATTGGGATTATTACTTGTTCTGCTGAGCGTAATGGGGAAGTAGTAATTATAATCGTGAAAAACAGGTTTGTTGTTTCCTCCTTCTATTTTCTCCAGAATCTCAATCTTGTATTTTCGGGTATTCACATCAAGAATGTAGCGGATGCCGCTGTTAAAACTGTTCAGTTTATCGACGGCCATACGCCAACGCCTTAAATCCCAATACCGATGTCCTTCAAACGCCAGCTCGACCTTTCTTTCATGTATGATATTGTTTATATCAACCGTTGCCAACTCCGCAATACCGGCTCTTTTTCTGATTTGATTGACGGCGGAAAGAGCTTCGGCCGTTTTTCCGAGCTCTACCGCAGCTTCCGCATGATTCAATAAAACTTCGCCATACCGGAACAAAATGAAATCCGTTCCTGATGTTGCTCGTTCGCCCATATTGTCTTTTGTTTCTTCCAAATATTTCATAACGCCGAAACTTGTTCCGAAGTTATTGTCGGTTGTTTGGTTTCCTCTTGCCGGAATATCCTTATAGGCACCATCGTTCTGAACAGTTCCGTCGGGGAGCAACAGTCCGTTATGGGAATCCACTTGTCCGCCTTTCCACGATGTGCCGTTGGTGTAAATGGTTGCAAAAAACCGGGGGTCTTTATTGGCCCAAAGTTCTTCCATGCTCCACAAACGGGCTCCTATCGTTTGCCGGTTTAATTTCCCGGATGTGCCGTCGGTGTATTCAAACTCTTCTGCCATTTCGAGGTAGGGCGCATTCTGATTTCCCGCACCCCAAGCCTGCGGTTTGGGACATTGGAAAAAATCCCATACCCATCCGTTTCCACCTCTGCCTCTCATCGTGTAATCGTGTGCTTTTACCCAAATGGATTCGGGGTTTCCTTCGGATTGCTTTTTGATGAAAACGTTTTTGAAGTTGAGCACTTTATTATCGTCGGCATTGTACAGATGATATTGATTGGCATGAATGATTTTTGAAGAGGCGTCAAACGAGGCCTGATAGTATTTGGCGGCTTCGGATTTGGGAATACCCAACAGCCCGTTCAGCTGAATGCTGCCGTAGTTGGCGATGCTGGCCGCATATAATGCTGCCCGCGATTTGAGGGCAAGGGCTGCATATTTGGACGGGCGTCCCATTTCGGTTGACGACTTTTCCGGTAAATCGGATTCTATGGCGTCCATTTCGGATATGACAAAATCATAAATTACTTTTTCCGAATCTCTTGTTCTGTACAATTCTTCGTAAGGAGCGTCGATAGCCTGAGCTTCCGTTATAAGAGGTACTCCGCCGTATCTTTTTACCATGGAAAAATAGTTGTATGCCCTGAGAAAACGGGCTTCGGCAACGCGAACCGTTTTAAAGTCATTATCCAAAGAAGATTCGGCAACCCGTTTTATAAAAACGTTAAGATCCCGAATTGCCACATAGCTTCTTTCCCACCATTCCAACAATCCTCCGCCGATTCTTAATCCCCACCATTTGGTTTGAGATTGCCCGCGAATCCAATTCGACATGCCCTCGTCACTCATTTCGTTGATGATAAAAGGCCCGTTCCAGTCTATGCTTGATTCCCAATTGCTATTGGGAGTTTCATTTTCGAGTATATCCATATTTATATAAACATTTGTCAGATAGGCGTCTATCAGCGCTTGATCTTCCCATACAACCGCATCGGAAATAATATCGAGCGGTTTTTTGTCCAGCACGCTATCCGAACAACTTATCAACAGGATTAATAATAATGTATATAGATATTTCAATGTTTTCATATTCTGATAATTTATTAAAAAGAGAGGTTAATGCCCAACGATATGCTTTTTTGTTGAGGATAATATTGACCTCCTTGTCCGTTGGGCGCTTCGGGGTCTATATGGAATTTTTTCAGTCCGGTAAAAGTAAGCATATTAACCGCTGAGATGTAGAATCTTACTTGCTGCAGGTTTATCTGCTTCAGCAAACTTTTCGGAAGATTGTAGCCGAGCGAGGTACTTTTTAATCTCAGATAATCGGCTTTTTTATATCTGTAATCACTATTCCAATCATTGGAGCTGGCTCCTCCCATACGGGGTACTGCCGCATATTTATTGTTGTTGTTTTCCGTCCAACGATCGGTATATATGTAATCGTAATATGTTATTCCGGCTTCACCTCGCGACATCCAGATATTGTTGTAAAATCCGAATGAGCCTTGGAGCAAAAGCGACAAATCGAAATCTTTGTAAGTTAATCCGATGTTTAATCCGGTCATCCAGTGAGGTACGGCTCCCTTACCGATGATTTTCTGGTCACGCCAGTCAAGAACGCCGTCATCGTTCAAATCAAGATATACTATATCTCC
>JBGYGP010000109.1:0-12051 GCA_041820645.1 Proteiniphilum sp.
CGAAGCCATGAAGAGAGCCGGAAACCGAGTAATTACCGTGCTTGCGGCACGCACCAAAGAGTTAATTATCTTGGAAAAACAAGTCGCAGAGTTTTCGGACGAAATCGTTATCATGACCGATGACGGCTCTTATGGACAAAAAGGATTGGTAACCGATGGTGTGGAACAGATTATCCAACGTGAAAAGATCGATTTGTGTGTAACAATCGGCCCTGCCGTCATGATGAAATTCGTTTCGGAACTGACAAAAAAATACAAAGTCCCCACGGTGGCATCGCTCAATACAATTATGGTGGACGGTACGGGAATGTGCGGCGCCTGTCGGGTTACCGTAGGCGGAAAAACCCGATTCGTGTGTGTCGATGGCCCCGAATTCGACGCGCATCAGGTCGATTTCGATGAAATGTTGATGCGTTTAAAGGCTTACAATTAATTTGAGAAAAAAGAAAAAAATAAAATGGTTGCTTCATCATCCGAATATTTAAAACAAGAAAGGGCACAAACGTGGCGCGAAGACCTGCGCAAATCGGTAAAGAACAAAGAACGTACCGATAAACCTCGCGTGAAGATGAACGAGGTGGATGCTAATATCAGAAGCAGAAGCTACGATGAAGTGAATCTAGGACTTACCCTAGAACAGGCGCGCGCCGAAGCGCAACGTTGCCTCGATTGCGTAGAGCCGACCTGCATTGCCGGTTGCCCCGTGGAAATCAACATCCCAAAATTCATCAAGAATATTGAGCGAGGAGAGATTCTGGAGGCCGCCCGCGTGCTGAAAGAAACCAGCGCCCTTCCCGCTGTTTGCGGCCGGGTTTGTCCGCAGGAGCGGCAGTGCGAAAGCCAATGTTTTTATACCCGAAAGTTGAAAAGAGAGGCTGTGGCAATCGGCTATCTGGAACGGTTTGCCGCCGATTTCGAGCGGGAAAGCGGCAGCATCTTCCTCCCTCCGATTGCTCCTCCAAACGGAATAAAGATAGCCGTAGTGGGTTCCGGCCCGGCAGGCTTGGCATTTGCCGGAGATATGATAAAACAGGGTTACGACGTAACGGTTTTCGAAGCTTTGCACGAACTGGGAGGGGTGCTCCGGTACGGAATCCCCGAATTTCGTCTGCCCAACGAAATTGTCGATCTGGAAATCGACGGCCTTAAAAAAATGGGTGTCAAATTCATGACCAACTGCATCATCGGGAAAACCATTTCGCAGGAAGATCTCAAAACGGAAGGTTTTCTGGGCATCTTTATCGGTAGTGGCGCAGGATTGCCCAATTTTATGAACATCCCCGGCGAAAACCTGATCGGCGTAATGTCTTCTAACGAATACCTTACTCGTGTAAACCTGATGCAGGCAGCCGATCCGGAAAGCGATACTCCCGTACAGATGGGCAAATCGATTGCCGTAATCGGAGGCGGAAACACCGCGATGGATGCCGTGCGTACCGCCCGCCGTTTGGGTGCCGACAAAGCGATGATTGTTTACCGCCGTTCGGAAGAAGAGATGCCGGCCCGCGTGGAAGAGGTAAAACATGCCAAGGAGGAAGGAATCGATTTTCTGACCCTGCACAATCCTATCCGCTACGAAGGGGATGAGCGGGGACACGTACAAAGAATGTTGCTGCAAAAGATGACGTTGGGCGAACCGGATGCTTCGGGAAGACGAAAACCTGTCGCAATAGAAGGAGATACGGTTTGGGTAGATGTGGATGAGGTGATTGTGAGCGTGGGAGTCTCTCCTAATCCGTTAATTCCCTCTACTTTTTCGGGACTGGAGATTACTTCGTGGGGAACGGTTGCGGTAAATTCCGATACCATGCAAACCGCCGATGAAACCATTTATGCCGGAGGCGATATCGTAAGAGGAGGGGCTACCGTAATTCTTGCCATGGGCGACGGCCGGCGAGCCGCCAAGGCCATGCACCGGCAATTGAGTAAAGAGAAGGAATAGCTGTTTTTCAGCGAATCGGTCGGCGCATAACCGATGGCAATGCTATAAAAAAAGAGGCTGCCTCAAAGTAATTTCGAGACACGAACCTCTTCTTTTTTATAAAATTTATTCTTTGATTTTCTTGGGCTTGCAAACGTGTTTCTCTTTTTTTACACGCGCAGCGCATTTTTTACATTCAAATTTTGCGTCTTCTTTATCGACTATCGAGACGTTTTTGCAAGCTCTTTTGCCCATATTTTTTGTTTTTTCGGCTAAAACAACCGAATTGTTTTTTTGTTTACTGATCTGCAAATTTATATTCGGATAACGATGTAAGCCCAATCGTACTGTAATAGTCGGTAATTTTTCCCTTCACCTTTATCTCTTTTTTGAAATTGGCTTCGTATCCTGCGTTGACGGCTGTTCTTTTCGCTCCTGCGGGGAGTTGTACCGGATAGGTGTTGGCGGCAACGGTTTCTTCCGGCGATATTGCCAAAGCGAGAGCCGTAAATTCGGTGTTCGGTTTTGAAGGACTATTGGTAAAAGAAGATAAAGATCCGCTGTAATACCCCACAATATATCCTCTCACCCAAACGTCGCTGAGGGGCGAGAGGTTTCGGGCATCGGTGATGGTATAGGGTTTTTCCTGCGTTCCCTCTCCGACGGGTTTATATACTTCAAATTTTTTTGCTATGGTTGCCTCTTCCGACGGGCCCTCTGTCCAATCGGAGATAACGGCAGAAAAAACATTCATCGGTTTTTTCGTATCCAATGTGAGAGTGTAGCTGTATTTGTATCCCGATTCGAATCGGGTTATGTTTGCGGTTTCGCTCAGGTCGCAAACGTAGCCGTAACCGCCGTTTGTGATTGTGAGGGTTATCCCCGAAAGAGTTTCGGCAGGCAAGACAATTGCTTCGGCAAAGGCTCCGCCGGTTGCAACCTTCATCTTGATGTCGCCTTTGGTTGAGACGGGAGCGATACTCCCATCGACCAACGAAAACGTTGCTTTGATTTTGCATCCTTTCAGGGTTGCGGTAACATCGGTCAAAGGTGTCCCGTCTATCGTTTTTATCGTTACTTCTATTTTCGATAACTTGTGATAGAAAGGCAGGTTTACACTTTCCGAAGCGCGGTTGAAAACGTTGCCGCTGTTGGAATACATCAAATCGATGGCTGCCTGACTGCTTTGGTCGGTAACGTTGACGGGGTAGCTGAGAGACGAGTTTATCGTTTTGTAAGGATAATAGGAGATGTAATTCACGCCGGAGCCGTCGATCGGAAATGTTATCTTGTCGGCGTTCGTTGCAGGCAAAAAGGAGCCGTCACCCGAAGAAGTAACGTATTTGGCATTTTTTGTCAAAACGTTTCCCGAAGAGAGGGGCGTTCCGGCAGCAACCATATAAATTCCAATGGCATCGTCGGCGTCCCAGCTTGTATTGGAAGCCCTTGTTTGCATTTCGCCGATATAAGCGTTTACCCGAATACTCCTGTCGAGGAGGGTACGATCTTCCTTTGCGCCTTCGCATGAGAACAGAAGCGCAATCATCAAGATTAAAAGCGAATGTTTGGTTTTCATAGGAATTGTTTTTTAGAAATTCGCGCCAAACATACGAAATAAATTGATAAGAATGCTCTGTTTATACCTTTTTTTTACGCCTGAAAGGTATGTTTTACAACATAAAGAAATCACACAGCGGCGCATCTCTTCTGTCAAAAAATACCGCTGTGTAAGGGATTTTCATCGATTTATGCTGCGGCAGATTATCCGAGAAAATCCCCCATTTTTTTGTTTGGGATGCGAAGAATTAGGCGATGCTATCGACCAATCTTTTGGCGTGCACTTTGGCTCTTTCTTTTACGGAAGTAAGCGTTTCGGCAGGCATTACGCCCTCTATGTACATCATTCCGTAGGAGATAACGGGTTCTTGAAAATTCAATTGGCAAAGGTTTGCCGTTTGGCGGTGCGTGTTGAGAAAATCGGTAAACGGGTAATTCTGAGCCTGTCCGTACTGATATGCCTCTTCGGGAGAGCCGGTTGTGAATGAAAGAATCAGTTTCTTGCCTTTCAGTTTTGTATTGTTCGAGCCATAGGCAAATCCGTGGGTAAATACATCGTCGAGCCATTTTTTCAACAGCGCGGGCAACGAATACCAATTCACGGGAAACTGCCAGACAATGGTATCGGCTTTTTCCAATTTTTCCTGCTCTGCGGCTACATCAATCTTAAAATTGGGATAAAGCGTATCCAAACGGCTGATTTCCGCATGGGGGAGCAAGTTTTTCACTTCTTCCAAAATGGCTTTGTTGGCGTGGGAGTGTTCCAGCGACGGGTGTCCGCTGATAATTAATACTTTTGACATTTTATTTGCGTTTTTACCGAAATTTCGGCATGTTGTTTTTATCGATATAACGCATAAGTCTATGAAAAGTTTATTCCGGGCAATATCCGGTTGTTTTTTGGGGAAGTACACCGATTTTAGGGTTACCAACGACAGAACCGATTCTTTTTGACGAAGCCCGCAAGGGGGCGAAGGATGCACCGTGCTACCATAATACCGAAGCTACGCTTCTTTTTTTCAACCGCTTCGCGGCATTTGCCCTGCGGACAATATTTTTTACAAAGCAAAAAAACTGACGGCCTCAACTGCGAGTCTTGACCTTTTTTGATTCCTTTTTTTTGCTACAGATTTACTTTTATCGGTAATACCTCAAAAACATCATTCTCCTCTTTTCATGCTCAATTGGATGCGTTTTCGGTCGGCATCTACCGATAAAACTTTCACTTTTACGTGTTGGTGCAGCGAGACCACTTCGGCAGGGTTCGACACAAAACGGTCGGCGAGTTCCGAAATATGCACCAGGCCGTTTTCTTTGATGCCGAAATCCACAAAACAGCCGAAATTGGTAACGTTGGTAACAATGCCGTTCAGCGTCATTCCCTCTTTCACATCGGCGATGGAGCGTATGTCGGGGTCGAATTCCAACACTTGCGCTTTCGTGCGCGGGTCGCGGCCGGGTTTTTCGAGTTCCTGCAAAATATCGGTAAGGGTCTCGGCACCAGCGGCACCGGTTTTGTAGCGGTTGATGTCGATGCTTCCGATAAGTGTTTTGTTGCCTATCAACTCTTTTACCGAACAGTTCAACTCTTTTGCCATCCGCTCCACGATGGGATAGCTTTCGGGGTGGACGGCCGAATTATCCAACGGATTTTCGGCATCGGCAATGCGGAGGAATCCGGCACACTGTTCGAAAGCTTTTTCGCCCAGCCGCGGCACTTTCTTCAACTCTTTGCGGGAGCGGAATGCTCCGTTTTCGGCACGGTAGTTTACGATGTTTTGCGCGAGCGACTCGCCCAACCCCGACACGTACATCAGCAGGTGTTTGCTCGCCGTGTTGAGGTTTACCCCCACGAGGTTTACGCAACTTTCCACCGTTTGGTCGAGCGCGCGTTTCAGTTTCGCCTGGTCCACATCGTGCTGATACTGCCCCACGCCGATGGATTTGGGATCGATTTTCACCAATTCGGCGAGCGGGTCGCTCAATCGCCGTCCGATGGATACGGCGCCGCGCACGGTTACATCGTAATCGGGAAACTCCTCGCGCGCCGTTTTGGAGGCGGAATAGACCGAGGCTCCGTTTTCGCTCACCACAAACACCTTTACTTCGCGATCGTAGCGCAGGTTGGCGATAAACCGTTCGGTTTCGCGGCTCGCCGTGCCGTTTCCGATGGCGATAGCGTCTATTTTGTAGGCCGAAACAAGTTGAGTCACTTTGGCGGCCGATTTCTGAAATTCGTTTTGCGGGGCGTGCGGGTAGATGGTTTCGTTGTGCAACAGGTCGCCCTGCTCATCGAGGCACACCAGTTTGCAGCCGGTACGAAATCCCGGGTCGATGCCCAAAATACGTTGTTGCCCCAATGGCGGAGCCAAAAGCAACTGTCGCAGGTTTTCGGCAAAAACGGCGATGGCCGCCTCGTCGGCTTTTTCTTTCGAAAGGGTGGCAAATTCGGTTTCGATAGAGGGTTTCAACAGGCGTTTGTAGGCGTCGGTAACCGCTTCTTCCACATAGTCGGCCGCTTCGGTTTTGTTTCTGGCGTAGCGGGGAACAAGTTTGTCGAGGCATTTCTCGTCGTCGGGCGAAATCGATACCCGCAAAAATCCTTCCGCCTCGCCCCGGCGAACGGCCAAAAGGCGATGCGACGGACAGCGCGACAGCGGCGCCGAGAAGTCGAAATAATCTTTGTACTTTTCGCCCTCTTCCTCTTTTCCCTTTATCACTTTGGAGGAGATAAGCGCCTCGCGCTCGAAAATGTTTCGGACGAGTTGCCTGGCTTCGGCATCTTCGTTTACCCACTCGGCGATAATGTCGCACGCCCCTTTCAATGCTTCGGTTGCGTCGGCAACCTCCTCTTTTGCAAAGGGCGCCGCTTTGGTTTCGGGCGAACCGCCTTGCTGCGTCATCAGCCACTTCGCCAACGGTTCCAATCCGCGTTTGCGGGCCACCTCGGCGCGTGTGCGCCGTTTGGGTTTGAAAGGCAGGTAGATATCTTCCAATTCGGTCGGCTCCCAACAGTTTTCGATTCGCTCTTGCAGATCGGGAGTCAGTTTTTCCTGCTCCCGTATCGATGTCAGCACGGTCTGTTTGCGTTTTTCCAGTTCGATAAACTTCTCGTTCATCTCCTTGATACGGGCGATTTGCACCTCGTCCAACCCGCCGGTGGCTTCTTTGCGGTAGCGGCTGATAAAGGGGATGGTGGCGCCGTCGTCCAACAGTTTGACGGTGTTTTCGACGCTGCCGAGGCGGATATTGAGCTGTTTGGAAATAAGTTGACGGATGGCGGACATAATTTGATACGGGATTTTTTAGAAACGGTTTTGAATTTTATAAACGATGTTTTATATCGATACTTTTTTTATGTTGTTTCTTGAAAGCACAAAAATACGAAAATATCGAAAGGGGGAAAAATATCGCCGTCATTTTCATTACGAGAGCGGCTTTCCGCCCCAAGCCCCCGAATTCCTTTTTTGTCTCGACACGAAAAAAGAATCAAAAAAGGTCGGGGTCTCAACTACGAGCCGGGTGCACTTAGTTTTGCTTCGCAAAAAGAATACGGGTAAGCTGCCCTTGCAGAACGCAATATCGGTTGTGCATCAGGTAATCCGACGCGACGCGTCGGGCTGAACTCATCTGCCCCTTCGGGGCGGTTGCTCTACATGGAAACGCTTTTCGTTTCCAAGAGGAAGCGGTGGGGAGAGCCTTTTTGCCGTTTATACTCCTTTTTTTCTGTCGAACGGCGGCTTTCTATCCGACCGGCCGCGGGATTTAAAGGGTTTGTCGTGTTTCGGGAGATCGCGTTTCGGACGAAGTTCTCCTTTCGGGTTTTTCTTGCTCTCCGAATCGCGCCTCGAGCGAAATTCTCTGCGAGGTCTCTCCTCGTTTTTCTCCTCGAGGGCGCGTTTGGAGCGGCGATACCCTTCGCGCGAATTGCGTTCTTTTTGAAAGTCGTTGAGCGAAGTTTTTTTCGGAGAATTCTCTTTTTGAAAACGTTCGCTCCGTTTTCCGGCAAATATTTCGTATTCGCGCATTTCGCATTCGAGCGCTCCGTTGTAAAGGAAAAAGCGCCGGGAAGGTTTCAACCCGATGCCGTCGAAGTTTTCTTTCCTGTAGCTCAACACGTAAGCCCTGTAACCGGTAAAAACGTGCTTCAGACGCTCGCCTATCATCGAATACAATGTTTCGATATCCTCTACTTTCAGGCGCTCTCCGTAAGGCGGATTCATCATCAGTACTCCTGCCGGTTGCGGCGCTTCGGTATATTGTTGTAGGGGTTTTACGGAAAGGTCGATGTATTTTTTGAGGCCTGCGTTTCCGATGTTTTTTTCGGCGACGGCGATGGCTTTCGGCGAAATATCGGAGCCGATGACGCGATGCGGAAACTCACGCGATGCACTGTCGTCGTTGTAGATTTCGCTGAAAAGGTCTTTGTCGAAATCAGGCCATTTCTCAAAGCCGAAACTTTGCCGGTGTATTCCGGGGGGTATCCCCAAAGCAATCATGGCGGCCTCGATCAGCAGGGTGCCGGAGCCGCACATCGGGTCGATAAAATCGGATTCTCCCCGCCATCCCGATTTCAAGATCATTCCTGCCGCCAATACCTCGTTGAGCGGAGCCTCGGTTTGAGCAATGCGGTATCCGCGTTTGTGAAGCGACTCGCCCGAACTGTCGAGCGAGAGGGTGCATTTGTTGTGCGAAACGTGGATGTTCACAACCAAATCGGGATTGGTAACGCTTACCGAAGGGCGTTTCCCGTATCGTTCCGTAAACCAGTCGGCGATGGCATCCTTTACTTTGTAAGCCACAAACTTGGAGTGGCTGAAGATGTAGGAGTAAACCACGGCATCTACGGCAAACGTTTTTCCGAGCGACAGGTATTTGTCCCAATCTATCTGTTTCACGTTTTCGTACACCTCGTCGGCCGTTTCGGCTTTGAAACGGTGAAACGGTTTTAAAATCCGCAGAGCTGTCCTGCAATGCACGTTGGCCTTGTACATCAGCGCCTTGTCGCCGGTAAAAGAGACCATTCTGAGACCGATTTCCACATCGTTGGCGCCAAGAGCAATGAGTTCTTCCGCGAGCACATCTTCGAGTTCGGCCATGGTCTTGGCAATAAGGGGGAAAGTTTCCGATTGATTCATTCTTTCGTTTTCAATAAATTAAGTTGCAAAGATAATGATATTTCGGAAGCGGATAACTTCAAAAGGGTATCAATTCAACAATTCAAACTCGAAGAGAATAAACAACCGGGAAAAAGGGTAGTCCGCTACAATATCGTACTCGGCGCCACTTTACCATCGAATAATTTAATGATGCGGTCGGCATAACCGGCATCGTGCTGGCTGTGCGTAACCATCACAATGGTTGTTCCTTCGCGGTTCAGTTCGGTGAGCAGGCTCATCACTTCGGCGCCGTTCTTACTGTCCAAGTTTCCGGTGGGTTCGTCGGCGAGGATGAGTTTGGGGTTGGCTACCACGGCACGCGCAATGGCAACGCGCTGCTGCTGACCGCCCGAAAGTTGTTGCGGGAAATGCTTTTCGCGATGCGAAATGGCCATCCGGTTCATCGCCTCCTTCACCCGTTCGCGGCGTTCGGCGGCAGGAATCCGCATATACAAGAGCGGCAGCTCGATGTTTTCATACACGTTGAGCTCCTCGATAAGGTTGAAACTCTGGAACACGAAACCGATAACCCCTTTGCGCAGGTCGGTACGCTGGTTTTCAGTGTATTTGGAGACATCCGTTCCGTTCAGGAAATAGTTTCCCGATGTGGGATTGTCCAGCAAGCCCAGGATATTGAGGAGCGTGGTTTTCCCGCAACCCGACGGGCCCATGATGGCCACAAATTCGCCCTCGGCGATTTCGATGTTCACATCGTTCAACGCCCATGTTTCCACTTCTTCCGTGCGGAAGATTTTCTGAAGGTTTTCTGTTTTGATCATTTTGAATATTATTTAAACTGTTAGTGATTATTCTATAAAAAGGTGTTTCCATTTTAAGGCATAACCGGCGGTTCGTCCACTTCCCACACCTCGAAAACTTTATTGGTATCCACTGCTTCGGCTTGTTCTGTTTTTTTCAATAGCGATTCATCCTTTGGCTGCTTGTTTTTATGAGTGCAACTTGCCAGTAAAAACAAGCTTGCGAGAGCGAAAAAAATTGTTTTTGTTTTCATAAACTGTTTCATTGGGGTTTGTTATTCCGACTTCAAACTCTTCACGGGATTGGTTTTTGCCGTGCACCACACGTGCCAGCCGACGGTTACGAACGTGACGACGGCAACCAACAGCAGCGCGAGCAGAAATGAGGCAACCGATATATCCACCCGATAGACAAATTGCTGCAACCACCGTTCCATCAGCCACCACGCCAGCGGTGCGGCTACGATAAAGCCCACCGCCAGCCACACGAACATCGGTTTCATCAGCAGCCAGAGGAGTTGCGGCGTTTTGGCGCCGTTGATTTTGCGGATGCCGATTTCTTTGGTGCGTTGCCGCACGGCGTAAAACGTGATGCCGAACAAGCCGAAACAGGTAAGCAAAATGCTGATAAGCGAGTACATGTCGAGCAGGCGCGACATCTCGAAGATTTTGCTGTTGGCTCCAATCATAGTGTCATATACTTCGCCATACATAAAAAAATCATCGGGGTATGCCTGTGCCCAAGCTTGTTTAAGCGATTTTACCACATTTTTGGTTTCTCCTTTTTGCGTTCGAATATAAATGTTGATGAGTTGCTTTGTTTTATCTTTATATCTTATTATTGCAGGAATAGCTTTGTTTTCCACCGAACCAATGTAAAAATCTTCCACCACTCCGGCTACAACGGCCAACGAGTCATGGTTGTCAATATAACTGCGCAACGAATTACCTACCATATTCTCCGGCGATGTTTCGGCTACATCGGCAAATGTTTTGTTTACGAAAACCGGATGGGGATACTTTTCGTGTGCACTGTCCCAACCAACACCTGAAATCTGATTAAGTTGCAATACTTCGGCAAATCCATCGCTACCGGTAATCAGCAACACATTACTTTTTTGTTCTTCGCCGTTCTTTTTCCGGAAAGTGTTTTCACCAACAAATATGGTATTTACTCCACCTTCACTGAAAGCGTAGCTTTGGATGCCTTGAATGCTTTTCAACCGAGACTCGAATGGCACGATGGATTCTTTAGCAAGCGGATTTCCCACCTCAATCACATCCTTGTAACGCTCTATGTCCTTTTCTACCAGATTAACCTGTTTGTTTACTGTTAGAGTTCCGATAATAAGCGCGAAAGCAACGATAAATTGAACCGTCACCATAGCGGCTATCCAACGGTTTTTCCTGGTTACGAAAAACAGGGTGTAATCGCTTCCCGACAGGCGACTGATTTTCCGGCTTATTATTAAGGCGGGAATTACCGTCAGCAGAAAAATCAACAGCATCAGTAACGGGAAAAAATCTTTGTTATAGAAATATTTCGATGAAAAATCGACGGCCACTACCTGTTTGAAAACGGGCAATAAATCGTGCATCAGGAACATCGCCAGTACAAACGAGATGAAAACCGTGAGAAACGTATCAAAGAAAATTTGTAACCGTACATCCGCAGGCTTGGCGCCCATCAGTTTTTGCGTATGCAGGGTTCTTACTTGCTGCAACACGCGCGAAAAACTCAAATTTACGTAATTGAAAATGGCGATAAGAAGCACTAAAATAGCGGAAATTAATCCGATAAAAAGTAAACTATCTTTGCGGGAATGCGTATATCTCGAATTGCCTAAAGAAAAGGCATCGTCGAAATTATAAAAATAATACAGTTCGTCTTTTGCGGCTATTTTATCGTCTCTTACTTTTTGCTCGAACTGTTGTAAGTTGGTTTCTTTTGATAGTTTTAAGAAGGTACTCCCTCCGTTTTTAGCGTTTGGATTGCAGAAAAAGGCATCGAATGGGATACCCGATTGCTTGCGGTTTTTTATTACGCCTGCGACCGTATAATCTGCGTCTTTTCCGAAAACTTCGGAAATACGCACCTGCTTTCCCAACGCGTTTTCATCGCCAAAGAACAGATGTGCTTGTTTTTCGCTTAAGAAAATGGAATTGGGATTGTTGAGAGCATCCCAACTGCCATAAAGCAACTCGAAAGGGAAAAACGACGGAAGCGAAGCATCAACGTTTAGAATTCTGATTTCATCAAACCGTTGGTTGTCCACTTCAACGTATTTAATGAAGGGTGGTTCAAACTGGAAAACATCTTCCACTTCGGGATATTTTTGTTTGAGTTGTCCGGCGACATCTTTAAACATAAATGCGTTTTTTTGTCCCGGATTATTTGGCCATTCCTGCATCACCCACACCAATTGGTCGCGGTTGGGATTGTTTTTCTCGATGCCGTATTCGTAGCTGACAAATGAAATCAACAATGCCGTGCAGGCGATGCCCACTGTAAGGCTGAGTATGGAAATCAGCGTGAACGTTTTGTTTCGCCACCAATTCCGGAAAATGAGTTTTAGGGTTGTTTTGAACATTTATTTACTATTTGCGATTTATTTACGATCTGTTTTTAGAAACCGTTTCTGACTTTGACCCTTGA
>JBGYGP010000110.1:0-3159 GCA_041820645.1 Proteiniphilum sp.
ACTTTCCACGGTGTAGAATATACCATCCGGTAAGCAGGTTGGTACTTTCCACGGTGTAGAATATACCAACCGGTAAGCAGTTTGGTGCTTTCCACGGTGTGGAATATACCAACCGGTAAACAGTTTGGTACTTCCCACGGTGTGGAATATACCATCCGGTAAACAGTTTGGTACTTTCCACGGTGTGGAATATACCAACCGGTAAACAGTTTGGTGCTTCGCACGGTGTGGAATATACCAACCGGCGTGCATTTCGGTGGTGTTGAGCTGCTCGATTGCTGTTTTGCGTGCACGAGGAGGCACACTCCGCGCGGCAGGGTGTTGCGGAATGTGAAGGCAAAAGGGAATTTATGTTTATAAATGTTAATGGGGGGGGTAGAAGCTATATCCGGTTTGTCCGGCAATAGTGTCATTGCCGGAATGGGGGTTGTTGCCTGATATTGTTCTACGCGTGTCCGCATCGGTTTACTCTCTTTCTTTGTACGAATAATTTGGGTATTCAGAAATACATTGATGCTGCAAAGATAGCAAATTTTAATTGTTTGCAACGGTTTTGTTGTTAAAAATTTATTTTTTTAAGAGAGTAGGGGAGGGGCGAATGGTTTGCTCCTGAAAGGTTGGTCGTTTTACAACCGCATTCTCGCTTCGTTTCCCATGTTGAAGAGCAAATCGATGATGCTGAGGTTGGGTATGAAGCCGTGTTTGGCTGCGAAAACCTGATAATAGGGTTTGCACACGAAGTGCGAAGGTCGTTTGGGATGGATGGTTTCGCGAAAATCGACTGCGTTGTTGTCCGTTTTGTTTTCGATGTAATTATCGGATAAGAGAAGGGGGCGGGGCAGTTGCAGCCATTTTGAGATGAGTTGGTGAAGCCGGATGTTGAAATCGACTAAGAAAGCGATGTGTTTTTCATAAAAAGGGCGGAGTTCGTCTTCGTAATATTCGAAAAACGGTGTGGAGCGATAGGCCGAGACGATGGCGTTCCAATGCAGGTGGCGCCAATTGCCGTGTTGTGCGATGCGAATCTCTTTCATGGGGCATTTGGGTGCGGCGGGTTTTTCGATGGGGATGCTCAGCGGCATCATGCCGTTGGCTCCGGCAATGTTGCATCGGTTGCGGTACGACTGTTTTTGGTAGTTTTCGTGAATGTCGATAACGGCTTCTCCTGCGCCGAAAAGAGCAGCGTAATATTCTACGGGGGCGAGATAGAGAGACGAGAAGATATGGCGGGAGACGTTATCGGTCATTCGACAAAGAGATGCCGGAGCAAGGCAACGAGCAAACGGGGTGTCTGTTTTGCCGCAGCCCGATGCCTTTTTTCCGTTTGGGGTTTACTGTTTTATGTCGGCGCTTTTGAACAATCGTTTCCAGCGGATTTTTCCGCCCAACCACTCTTTGTCTTTATCGAGCGAAAGCCAGATAAGTACCGGTTTCCCTACGATATGGTCTTCGGGGACGAAGCCCCACACGCGCGAGTCGGCCGAGTTGTCGCGGTTGTCGCCCATCATAAAGTAGTAGTCCATCCCGAAAGTGTAGGAGTCGGCCTGTTGTCCGTTGATATATACTTTCCCGTCGCGGAAGGCGAAGTCGTTTCCTTCGTAGTTTTTTATGCAACGCTCGTAGGCTGCCGCTTTGAACTCCACGTCGGTATCGAAACGGATTGTTTCGCCTTTTTTCGGAATCCACAACGGGCCAAAGCTGTTGCGTGTCCATCCCGTTTCGTAATTGATGGGATAGTAATAGGCAGAGCCGGGCTCTTCCACCTCTTTGACGACATCCCATACAAACGGTTTGGCTTTTAGCTTGGCAACCATCTCCTCTGTCAGGGGGATGTTGAAGTAGAGGCGTCCGTTCTTGCCGTCCTGCCGTTGCAATCCGAAGCGGCTTATGTAGAGGCTGTCTTTTCCGGAGAGGTCTTGCATCTTTTGCATGGCTTGTCCGTATTCGTTCTGAACCAGATAATCCTCGTTGCTGATGCCCAACTCGCGGAACAATTTGGGCGATATTGCCGTACCGTCGGTTTGTATGCTGTAATTTTGTTGTGCCAGAGAGGGATTCGGGAGAAACTCTCCGTCGATGAATACGCTGTCGTTTCTCAGCCGGATAGTTTCGCCCGGAAGCCCGATGCAGCGTTTCACGTAGTTTTCGCGCCTGTCCACGGGACGATACACTATTTTGCCGTATCTCCTCTCATCGGAGTGTACCCCGGCGCTGCCGTTTACATTGTGTTTGCAGAGCAAATAGTAGTCGATGGCCTGCTGGTTGAGGGCGACGGTGTCGCCCGCCGGGAAGTTGAAGACCACGATGTCGTTGCGTTTTACTTGGCCGAATCCTTTGAGGCGGCGGTATTTCCATTGGGGTTTGTCGATATACGACTTCCCGCCCACAACGGGCATGGTATGTTGTGCCAGCGGAAACGAGAGGGGCGTCATGGGAGCCCGGGGGCCGTATGCCACCTTGCTTACGGCCAGAAAATCGCCTACCAGCAGCGACTTTTCGAGCGACGAAGTCGGAATCTGGTAGTTCTGGAAGAAAAACGTATTGATGAAATAAACGGCTACCAAAGCGAAGAGGATGGCATCGACCCACTCCATGGTTTTGCGCACGGCTTTGTTTTTCGATTTTTTCCACCAATTCCAGGCTACGAATTTGGTGATGTAGATGTCGAACAACAGCGGGATGAGAATCAGTATCCAAGCCGAGCCTGCCCAGAGAGAGAACAGAACGGTTGCAGCCGTCCAGGCCGAAAACAGAATCCATTGGCGGCGTGTGGCGTTTTTTATTCTCTCCGCAAAAGAGGGAGAGGCCGTAGTATTTGTTTGAGAGGTTTTGTTTGTCATTTTGTTTCTTGTATTTCGAAAATTATTCGTTGATGTATGACCAAAAAGCATTTTCTTCTTTTAGCTTTTTGAACAAATCCGATTTTATAATTGCATCGTTTTCTCGCATTATTTTTAGCCGCTAACAGTTAAAAGCCCAAATTCAGCATATCTTCCATGCCGAGAAAGCCGGTTTTGCCTTTGGTGAACTCGGCTGCGAGGACTGCTCCGAGTGCGAATCGGGTGCGGCGTTTGGCGTCGTGTGTGATTTCGATGCTGTCGGCGTCGCTATCGTAGCGGACGGTGAGGATTCCCGGCACCTGCCCCTGGCGCACCGACC
>JBGYGP010000111.1:0-2867 GCA_041820645.1 Proteiniphilum sp.
GCCGCCCGCACAGATGCTCCGGGTTTGCCGAGTATGGTTTGCATGGCCCGGTAGTTGTCGAGCATGTTACGGCGGTAGTTTCTCACATGAAGAATTTTGTTCAGTTCCATCCGGATGTTATCGGCGATAAAGTATTTTGCGAAAAGCTCTTTTACGGCCTCTTTTCCACAAATGAGGTTTACCAACGAAATGTACGGCGTGTGCAAAATGTGTTTGAAAGCCCAATACGAAAGTTTTGGCAGAGGCATGCGGTAACAAACTACCTGAGGAACATTGAGTAAAGCGGCTTCGAGCGTTGCCGTACCCGATGTTACCAGCGCGGCTTCAGACTGCGCCAAAATACGATACGTCTGTCCCGAAATCAGTTTCACGGAGGTATCTTCGATAAACTGGCTGTAAAAATCGGCGTCAATTCCGGGTGCACCGGCTATAACAAACTGATATTCGGGAAAACTTTTCGATACTTCGAGCATGGTCGGCAAATTGCCCGAAATCTCCTGTTTCCTGCTCCCTGCCAACAGGGCAATAATGGGACGGTCTTCCAAACCATTTGCCTGAATGAATTCGGAGAATATTTCGTTTTTGAAATCCCTCTCAGCAATGGCGTCAATCGTGGGATTGCCGACATAATGTATTCGGTAATTGTGCTTTTTATAAAAATCGACCTCAAAGGGCAGGATAGAGAGCATCTCGTCCACGTATTTCTTGAACGATTTTACCCGATACTCTTTCCACGCCCACACCTTGGGAGAGATATAGTAGAAAACGGGTATCTGTAATTGTCTCTTTACATATTTGGCGATCTTCAGGTTAAACCCGGGATAGTCTATGGGGATGACCACGTCGGGGCGATATGCCGCAATGTCTTTCTTACAGAGGTCTAAATTGTTCAGAATAGTTTTGGCGTTCATCAAAACCGGAAGAATACCCATAAAGGCCATATCGCGGTAGTGTTTCACCAAAACACCCCCTTGCAACTGCATCAGGTCGCCGCCGAAGAAGCGGAAATCGGCTTCTTTGTCCCGCTGTTTGATTGACCGCATCAGGTTCGACGCATGCAGGTCGCCCGATGCTTCGCCGGCTATTAGGTAATATTTCATTCGTTACGGGTTTCGGATTACAAGTTTAGTTGAGAAACACTAAGAGATTAAGTCTTCGGAAACTGTATAAAAGATATGGATATAAAACAATCTTTTAAATTGACACATTATTCAATTTCCACCGGCTGAGTTCGGGAATAAAATCGTGCGCCGTCATGTCTATTTTCACGGGCACTACTGCAGCATAACCATTCGCCAAGGCCCATTCGTCGGTGTTTTCGTTGCCTTCTTCCCAATTTTCGAAATTTCCGGTCATCCAATAAACATCGCGTCCGCTGCCGTCGTTGGCTTTCATGTATTCATTCACCCATTTTCCGTGAGTTTGAGACGTTATCTTGATGCCTTTTATCGTACCTTGAGGAACATTCACGTTCAGGCAGATACCTGTCGGAAGTCCTTCTGCCAAGACCGTTTTCGCCACTTTTTTCGCCACTTCGGCGGCAGCGGAGAAATCGGCATCGGGAGTGAAATCGCACAAAGAGAATCCAACGGAAGGAACATTGAAGATACATCCCTCGATGGCAGCGCCCATCGTTCCCGAATAAATTACACTGATGCCTGCATTGGAGCCATGGTTGATGCCCGAAACCAATAAATCGGGTTGTCGTTCTAAAAACTCGTTAAGAGCAAGCTTGACGCAATCCACAGGCGTACCGCTGCAAAAATATCCTGTAAAACCCTCTTCTTCAATAAACATCCGGCATCTCAGGGGATGTATTGTTGATATTGCCGACGACATCCCCGACTGATGGTTTTCGGGAGCGAAGACAATCACATCCCCCAACTCTCTCATGGCTTCCGCCAAAACATGAATTCCCTTGGCTTGGTAGCTGTCGTCGTTTGTTACAAGTATCAAAGGCTTTGTCTTTTTCATAAATCATCTGTTTTTTCGAATTGCAAATTTAACAAAATCACCCGACAAAACAGGCATAAGTTTGTTGAATAATTTAGATAGTGCTTCGCGATAGAGCTTTCGGTTGATAATGGCTTCTCCCGATAAAAGCGGAAAGTCGGAAGCCGGTGTTCTGTGTTGTTCCGATTTGTCCGTTATGTTTATCAAACTTTCAGTGCTTTGTCAAAGGTTATCGTATTTTTTTGTAATTTTGAAAACTTTTTCGGAAATCTTACCCCGAAATAATCAAAATTATTTTTCATGAATATTTCATACAACTGGCTTAAAGACTATTTGCAGTTTGAACTTACACCGCAACAAACCGCCGACGCCCTTACTTCCATCGGATTGGAAACGAGTGGCGTTGAAGAGATACAAACCGTAAAAGGCGGTTTGGAGGGTCTGGTTATCGGCGAAGTGCTTACCTGCACAGACCATCCGAACTCGGATCACCTGCACCTGACTACAGTAAACATCGGAACCGGAGAACCGTTAAATATCGTTTGCGGCGCTCCTAATGTCGCCGCCGGACAGAAAGTCGTTGTCGCGACCATCGGTACGAAACTCTATTCGGGTGATAGTGAATTTACAATCAAACGCTCTAAAATACGTGGCGAAGAATCGTTGGGAATGCTTTGCGCCGAAGATGAGATAGGAATCGGCGCTTCACATGACGGTATTATCGTATTACCCGCCGACGCAAAAGTAGGAACCCTTGCCAAAGACTATTACGACATCAAAAGCGATTATATTCTCGAAGTAGATATTACTCCAAACCGCGTGAATGGTGTATCGCACTTCGGCTTGGCGCGCTACCTGGGGGCTTATTGGCAACATGCCGGCATCCCAAACACATTGAGTAAACCCTCGGTAGA
>JBGYGP010000112.1:0-2978 GCA_041820645.1 Proteiniphilum sp.
CGATGCGTATTTATCCCCAAAACCCCGACTTGCCGCATCGCACCGATTTTGCTTATGTGAAGTGGATTAGCTGAACGGATTTTTTCGGTCCCGAAAATAAAGTCACAACCAATGATGTAATATACTGATGACCAAGAACCAAAAGAGGGAGCCGGGCTTGCAACCCGCTCTCTCTCAAACAGCTTTTCGTTCTTGACGCGCGCTGCGCACAGCGGGTGCCTCGTCTCTGCACTCGATGCCTTTCTTTTTTTGCTCCGCAGAAAGAGGGAAAGGCATATAATACTGACCATTGACCACTGATGACTAATCACTTTTAAACGATTCGACCTCTATTTTTATCGGACAGCAATATAAAGAAAGCATTTACCTGCCGCATTGCCGATTTTTCGTTGCATGGGGAGAGAAAACCGGGAGGCGTAAATCGAATCGTTTATTCCGGAGCAAGGCGTAGCCTATCCGTTTGCGGCATTTTTGCCGACCCTTTTTCTATCGTTTTCGTTGAGTAAGATTTTGCGGATGCGCATCGATTTTGGAGTAATCTCCACATATTCGTCTTCTTTGATGTATTCCAACGCCTCTTCGAGGCTGAAGATTACGGGCGGCGCCAGTTGGGCTTTGTCGTCGCTTCCGGAGGCGCGCACGTTGGTCAGTTTTTTCGATTTGGTTACATTCACCACCAAATCGCCCTCCTTGTTGTGTTCTCCAACTACTTGCCCTTCATAGACTTCTGTTTGCGGTTCGATAAAAAACCGGCCCCTGTCCTGCAGTTTATCGAGTGCGTAGGCGAAAGCGTTTCCGGATTCTCCTGCGATGATGGAGCCGTTCTGTCGTTTTTCGATTACGCCTTTCCACGGTTGAAATTCCAGGAAGCGGTGCGCCATAATGGCTTCTCCGGCCGAGAGGGTGAGCACGATGTTGTTTAGCCCGATGATGCCGCGCGAGGGAATGGTAAATTCCATGTGCATGCGTTCTCCCTTGCTTTCCATCGCAAGCATTTCGCCTTTGCGGCGGGTAACGATGTCGATGATTTTGCTGGCCGATTCTTCGGGAACGTTGATGGTCAGCTGCTCTACCGGTTCGTGATTTTCTCCTCCTATTTTTTTGATGATCACCTGCGGTTGTCCTACCTGCAGTTCGTAACCTTCGCGGCGCATTGTTTCGATAAGTACCGAGAGGTGCAGCACTCCGCGCCCGTAAACAATCCACGAGTCGGCACTTTCTGTTTCTTCGAGGCGCATGGCGAGGTTTTTGTCCAATTCGCGGAGAGGCCGCTCGTAGTTGTGGCGCGACGTTACATATTTGCCGTCCTTCCCGAAAAAGGGGGAATTGTTGATTGTGAAAAGCATCGACATCGTGGGCTCGTCGATGGCGATGGGGTCGAGTGGTTCCGGTTTTTCGAGGTCGGTTATCGTGTCGCCGATGTCGAAATTCTCAATACCTACCAGCGCGCAGATATCGCCCGACGATACTTCGTTTGTTTTGGCTCTGCCGAGTCCTTCGAAGACATTGAGTTCCTTGATTCTGGTTTTCACGATGCTTCCGTCGCGTTTGCAGAGGGCATAGTCTTTTCCCGGCACCAGTGTTCCCCGGTGTATGCGTCCCACGGCAATTCGGCCGATGTAGTTGGAATAATCGAGCGAGGTAATCAGCATTTGCGGAGTTCCTTCGAGGGTTTTCGGTGCCGGAATATGTTCGACAATTGCTTCGAGCAGGGGAAGAATGTTGTCCGATGGTTTCTTCCAGTCGTCCGACATCCAGCCCTGTTTGGCCGAGCCGTAAATGGTGGGAAAATCCAATTGCTCTTCGGTGGCGTCGAGGTTGAACATCAAATCGAAAACGGCCTCCTGTACCTCTTCGGGGCGGCAGTTGGGTTTGTCCACTTTGTTGATTACCAAAATCGGTTTCAGATTGATTTGCAGTGCTTTCTGCAATACGAAACGGGTTTGCGGCATCGGCCCTTCGAAGGCATCCACAACCAACAGGCATCCGTCGGCCATGTTGAGTACGCGCTCCACTTCGCCGCCGAAATCGGCGTGTCCCGGTGTGTCGATAATATTTATTTTGGTCTGCTTGTATCGGATGGAAACATTTTTCGACAGAATGGTTATTCCTCTTTCTCGTTCCAGATCGTTGTTGTCGAGGATAAGCTCTTCCGTTTGCTGGTTGTCTCGAAACAAGTGGCCTGCCATGAGCATTTTATCTACAAGTGTGGTTTTGCCGTGATCTACGTGGGCAATGATGGCGATGTTGCGAATATTCTGCATAAACAATCTTTTTCGTGAGACAAAGGTATGAAATATTTGCGAAAAAAAGGCTCCCTTTAAACGCTGCGTCTCTTGTTTTGTCTTATTTTCATATTTTTAAAATAAACTGTATTTGTTATGAAAAGAACGATTGCAATTTTTTTCTTCGGAATTTTATTTTCGCTCTTCGTTCAAGGTGTTTCGGCGCAAAAACTGAACGGTATCCGGGTAGAAAGCAATGCCCCGGTCGAAGTGTTTGTCAACGGAACGAAGGTGTGCAATCCGGTGCATAGCTGCATGATAACCAATCTGATTTCCGGAGATTACTTGGTAGAGGTATTTGCCGCCCGCCTCGATGCGGGTTATTCATCGTCGAAACTCTTGTTTCGTGAAACCATTTATTATTCGGGAGACCGTCTGAAAGATATTTTTGTGGATTCGGGAGAAGACTATCCCGGCGATTTTCGTCCCGATTTTCGCCGCACGATGGATGAGGAAACCTTCGATGATTTTTTGAGAAAAATAGAAAACGCTCCTTTCGATAAAGAAAAGAGATCGATGATTGAGTTGGCTATTCCGCATTCGTGGTTTTATACTTATCAGGTGGAAGAGTTAGCCCGATTGTTTACTTTCGACTCCGAGCGGTTGTGGTTGCTCAAGAAAATGTATCCTTCGGTTATCGACAAGGAAAGGGCTTTCGTTTTGCTCGATTTGCTCTCTTTTTCGAGTTCGAAA
>JBGYGP010000113.1:0-6274 GCA_041820645.1 Proteiniphilum sp.
GAAAAACTCAACGATACCGGATTTGTAAAAGATTACAACGAGTTGAGAGTGGTAAAAGAGTATATCGACAAACAACTCGATCACAGAAACCTCAACGACATCATGTCTCCGCTCAACTCTTCGGCGGAAAATCTGGCAAAGATGCTTTTCGATGTGTTTAAACCCGAAATCCCCGAGCTTTATGCCGTAGAAGTCAGCGAAACTCCCAAAACATCGGCCATTTATGAACCTGTCGGTTAAGGAGATATTTTATTCGTTGCAAGGCGAAGGAGGGAGAACGGGCGAAGCGTCCATTTTCATCCGGTTGTCGCGCTGCAATTTGGCTTGTTCTTTCTGCGACACCGATTTTGAGGAAGGAAAATCGATGACTTTGCCCGAAATTCTTTCGGAAATAGAGCAATACCCCTGTCGATGGATTATCTGGACGGGAGGTGAGCCTACGCTCCAACTCAATGAAGAAACCGTGACTTTTTTCAAACAAAAGGGATACAAACAGGCTATTGAGACCAATGGAACCCGAAAAGTTCCCGCCGGCATCGATTACATTACGTGCAGCCCCAAACGGAATTTCGAACAAATCAAGGAGCTGATTCCGGAAGTGGACGAATTGCGCTTTCCCGTTGCCAAAGGCGATTCGCTTCCCGACATCTCTGTCCTTCCCAAAACCAATCGGTATCTGTTAAGCCCGATTTTTGACGAACACCAAATCGTAAAAGAAAATGTAGCCTATTGTGTGGAGTTGGTTCTCAAGAATCCGAGATGGGCTTTGAGTTTGCAAACTCACAAACTGATCGGGATACAATAAGAAAACGAAAGAATGACTCCGTTTCAAATACAAATACTCGGATGTGGCTCGGCAATGCCTACCACCCTGCATTTTCCGGCTTCACAAGTGGTGGAAATGAACGAAAAGCTGTTTCTTGTGGATTGTGGCGAAGGAGCTCAATTGCAAATGAGAAAATACAAAACCCGCATGAGCAAGTTGCACAGCATTTTTATCTCTCACCTTCACGGAGACCACGTCTTTGGGTTGCCGGGCCTTATCTCTACGCTCAACTTATTGGGGCGCAACGGCGAGCTTGTTATCTACGCCCACGAAGAGATAAATCATCTGCTTCGCCCCACACTCGATTTTTTCAATAGAAACATCGATTTTGAGGTAAAACTCATCCTCCTCGAAAAAGAAAAACCCACCACTCTTTTTGAGTCCGGCACAATCCGGGTAACGACATTTCCGCTAAAACACAGAATCGCAAGCAACGGTTTTCTTTTCGAAGAGAAAGAATCGCTCCGCCACATTCGGCGCGATATGATTGATTTTTACGAGGTGCCTGTAAGTCAAATAAAGAAAATCAAAGAAGGAGCCGATTTTGTAACCTCCGAAGGGGTTGTTGTGAAAAACGAATTGCTTACAAACGCTCCGAGACCTCCGCGGCGTTACGCCTATTGTTCCGATACGGCGTATTTTCCTGGGATAATCCCTTACGTCGAAGGCGTGGATGTGCTTTTTCATGAAGCCACCTTTTCCGATACGGAAGCCGTGAGGGCCGAAGAGACGTTTCATTCTACAGCTCGTCAGGCGGCGATAATTGCCCGGGAAGCCCAAGTCAAGCGATTGGTTTTGGGACATTTTTCGTCGAGATACGAAACACTCGGGCATCTTCTGGACGAGGCGTGCGAGATTTTTCCCGATACACAACTGGCTGCTGAAGGGCTAAGCATTGTCCTGTAACACGGGGATATTAAAACAATTCATATAATAAAAAGCATTTTTTACCTCCGGTTTCTTAATTTATTGTTACTTTTGCAGCCAGCAGCAGGTTGGTTTGTCGCTCCGAAATATTTCGGGGAGGAAAGTCCGGGCAACACAGAGCGCCATACTTCCTAACGGGAAGCTGTTCGTGAGGGCAGATGAGCGTAACAGAAAATAACCGCTTCGCACTGTCGGAGCAAGGGTGAAAAGGTGAGGTAAGAGCTTACCGGATAGCGTGGCGACACGCTGTGCCGTACGCATTATGGGTTGCAAGGCCATGTATATCGGATAATCAGGGTTGCTCGCCCGATGCCGAGGGGTAGGCCGCTAAAGAAATGTGGCGACATATTTCTCAGATAAATGACAAACATCCGGTTTACCGGATACAGAACCCGGCTTATAAACCGGCTGCTTTTTTGTTTTTTTATGGTAAAGAAGAAAAGAAATACAGGCGAAGCGGAGGATAAACCCGATCTGTTCGAACGAATAGAACGGAAAATCAGAAATTGGATACAATTTATCTCCTACGATATTTGGCGGCTCAATCCGGAGAATTTCTCCAACAAAACAAATTTTTTCCACAACGTTCTCAAAACCCTTATTCTTACCATCCGCAATGTGCAGGAGCAGAACATCTCCACCAATTCCGCATCGCTTACCTATCGAACGGTACTTTCCATTGTCCCCATTCTGGCCATTCTCTTCGCCATCGCGCGGGGATTCGGGTTTGAGGACATGATAAAAGGGCAGTTGTTTGAGTTTATGGGAGCGGAAAACGGAGCTGCCAAAAAAATCGTCGAATTTATCAACAACTCGTTATCGCAGGCCCAAAGCGGAATATTTGCCGGAATTGGTATTGTGTTGTTGCTCTACACGGCAGTTCAACTCTTTACCGATATCGAAAATAATCTCAACGCTATTTGGAAAGTCCCCAAAGGGAGGTCGCTTCAAAGAAGGGTATCCGATTATTTTGCTTTGATACTTTTTCTTCCTGTTTTTATGGTGCTGAACAGCGGATTGAATATCATGATAAGCTCGTCGTCTCTTTATTCGGACAACTACGGTTACATTCTCTATCCTATCTTAAGCCAGCTGTTAAAGATTCTTCCTTTTTTTATCATCATTCTGATATTGACGCTTTTGTATAAGTTTATGCCGAATGCGAAAGTGAAATTTCAATACGCCCTGATTGCCGGGATTGTAGCCGGGATAGCGATACAGCTTTTTCAGATGCTCTATTTGTCGGGGCAATTGTGGATTACAAGGTACAACGCCATTTACGGTACGTTTTCGGCCATTCCTTTGATGCTGCTTTGGTTGCAAACATCGTGGCTTATCGTTTTGATCGGAGCCGAGCTCTGTTTTGCGGCACAAAATGTAAGGCAGTTTTCGTTTGATAAGGAAACAAAAGATATAAGCCGAAGATACAGGGACTTTTTTACGATTATCATCGCTTCCGTTATCGTGAAACGGTTTGCCCGACAGGAAAGCCCGTTGACGCCCGAACAACTGTCGATGCGCTGCAAAGTGCCTATCAAACTCACCAACGATATTGTTGAACTGCTGAACGACCTGAATATTATTTCTCCCACTCCGGTTGAGAACGACCTGCGCGAAATGGCTTTTCAACCGGCAATGGATATTAATCTGCTGACTGTGGGTTATGTGTTGAAAGCTATTGACGCAGCCGGTTCCGAAGATTTCATGATCGACCAGAAGGGCGAATTTGCCCTGCATTGGAACGCAATCATTCAATCGAGAGCAACTGTGTATGATTCGGGACAAAATTCTTTGCTGAAAGATTTATAAACCCATTTCTCTTTTATCGGATGAGCATCCCGAGAATTTCGGAGTCGTAGCTTCTCAGCTCCGTTCCGATTTTTTTGGAATCGCAGCCGCAAAGCCTGTCGAGCAGTTTCCAGAACTTCGGGCTATGGTTCATCTCTACCGTGTGCGCCAATTCGTGCAGGATTACGTAGTCGATGAGTCTCTCCGGCAAGAGCATCAGGTAGAGCGACAGGCTGATTACCCGCTTGTCGGAGCAACTTCCCCAACGTGTTGTAGCCGATGAAACTCGAACTTCGGAATAGCTCAATCCGTTTTTTTGCGCCAGGGCGCTCGTTTTTTCCGGTAAGATTTTTTTTGCTTCCCATTTCAATGCCGAAATCAGCAAGGCTTTGATTTTTTGTTGTGCGGCGATGTCTGCAAAATCGGTACTTTCGGGAACTAAAACCAGTAACTCCCCGTTTTTTACCGACACCCGAAACTTTTCGCCAATCAGCGGCGAGCGCATTATTTTTGCTGTCGAAGAGAAGGTGCTGAACGTATCTCCTTCGGAGAATATTCCGGGAGGGGTTTTTCGCAGTTGCAGGAGTTTGGGCTTCAGGCTACTCCAGGACGGCGGCAAGTCTTTCAGCCCGAATCGCAGGGGAACGGTAAGCTGAATAAAACCGTTTCTCTGCCGTGCGATAATTCTTTTTGCTTTGGCATGAGGTTTTATCACAATCTGTCCTAAATCGGGGTCGTTGAAAATTTGCATGGATACAAAGTTAGCAGAATTTGAAATTTCTTATTACTTTTACATCTTAAAATGTTTTTAGGGCAGAAGCAGAAGTATCTTCCTTAGAAGTATATTTTATTCGGCGTAATGATTTGGATTGGAACAGCTGGTGTTCAGCAAGACGATAAGGGAACAAGCCGCATCGACTATCCTGTCGGAAAGATTTATCCCTATTCGCTTATTTTTGGAATGGGACTGTTTTTTTTTACCTCCTTACGTCGGACTCACAATATGAATAATCCGCATGAGTTTTGTAAGTTCGCTTGAAAGTGTTGGAGGCTACGTTTCGTTGATGAAAAAAGTCTTGTCTGTCCCCGACAGGATGCGCGTATCGCTTCAGGAATTTTCGAAAGAGATTTATAAATTGGGCGTCAATTCCATTTGGTTGGTCATCATCATCTCGTTCTTTATCGGGGCGGTTATTGTGATGCAAATCGGGGTAAACATCAGTTCGCCTCTGCTGCCGCGTTTTACCGTCGGTTTCGTATCGCGCGAGATCATTCTGCTGGAATTTTCATCCACCATCATGTGTCTGATTTTATCCGGGAAGGTCGGTTCCAACATTGCCTCCGAGATAGGTACCATGCGCGTTACGCAACAGATAGCCGCTTTGGATATTATGGGCATCAATTCCGCCAATTATCTGATTCTTCCCAAAATAGCCGCGTTTGTAACCTTTATGCCCGTGTTGGTTGTGGTGAGCATGTTTCTGGGTTTGTTCGGCGGATACATGGTTTGTTTGCTTACCGGCGTTCCTCCGGTAGATACCTATGTTTACGGAATTCAATCTTTCTTTCGCGATTATTATGTGTGGACGTCGATTGTGAAATCCATGATTTTCGGATTTATCATTGCCTCTGTTTCGGCCTATTTCGGCTACAACACGAAGGGAGGTTCCATAGAAGTAGGCAAAGCAAGCACCGATGCCGTCGTAATCAACAATATCCTAGTTTTGGTTTCCGATTTGGTTTTCACCCAATTGGTCATGGCTTAGCGTTGCTGCCGCTATTTTCGTTTTCGAACACGCTACAGATGATTCAAGTAAATAATTTAACAAAGAGATTTGAAGGAAGAACCGTCCTCGACGATATTTCCGCCACATTTAAAGATTCGGCGGTAAATATGATTATCGGCAAGAGCGGCTCCGGGAAAACAGTCTTTCTGAGTTGTTTGATTGGGTTGGTACAACCCGATTTTGGAGAAATCCTTTACGACGGACAAAATTTCTTGAGAATGAAACAATGGGAAATCAAGCGTCTGCGGCGAAGCATGGGGATGCTTTTTCAAGGCTCCGCCCTTTTCGATTCCAGAACCGTGCTCGAGAACGTGATGTTTCCGTTGGAGATGTTTTCGCGGAAAAACAAACGGGAACGCCGCAAGCGTGCCGAATTTTGCCTCGAAAGAGTCAATCTCTCCGATGCGGCCGATCTGTATCCGTCCGAAATTTCGGGCGGGATGATGAAACGGGCGGCTATCGCGCGAGCTATCGCGATGAACCCCCGCTATTTGTTCTGCGACGAGCCCAATTCGGGGCTTGACCCCAAAACGTCGCAACTCATCGACGAACTGATTTCCGACATTACCTCCGATTTGGGAATTACCTCCATTGTGGTTTCTCACGATATGAATTCGGTAATGAATATCGGCGACAAAGTGTTTTTCCTCAGCGAAGGCGTTTTGGAGTGGGAAGGCAGTAAAGACGAAGTGATGAACTCCTCCAATCAGGCTCTCAATGAATTTGTTTTTGCCTCAGACCTGTTCAAGAAAATAAAAAAAGCCGACAACATCATTTCCGAAAACCGGTAAAGAACGCAGTTATCCCTTCTTTTACACCCGCCCGGTTTGCCGCAAAATGACGCCCCCTCAAAACAAATCGGCAACAATTTTGTTATTAAGTCGAAAATGAAATAAATCCAAACAAAAAAATGCCAAACGGAATCTTTGCGGCCTGCACGCAAGAC
>JBGYGP010000114.1:0-3889 GCA_041820645.1 Proteiniphilum sp.
AAGTGGGACATTATGCCGAAACGCAGGCGCTCTTCGACGAGCTGGCCGAAACGGTCGGCGTGTTGCAATTTATTCGCTCCGGACGGATTGCGATTACCAAATCGCCCGTCGAACGGCTAAGCGATATGCTCCTCAAACGCGAAAAAGAGCGGGAAAGAGATCAAGAAGAAAGAAACTATACACAGAAAAAATAACTTAAATAAACGTAGAACAATGGCAAAAATGAATTTTGGCGGGGTAGAAGAAAACGTAGTCACCCGCAACGAATTTCCGCTGAGCAAGGCTCAGGAGGTATTGAAGAACGAGACCATCGCCGTGATCGGTTACGGCGTGCAAGGGCCGGGACAGTCGCTCAACCTGCGTGACAACGGTTTCAATGTGATTGTAGGGCAGCGCAAAGGCGGCAAGACATGGGACAAGGCCGTGGCCGACGGCTGGGTGCCCGGCGAAACGCTTTTCGAGATCGAAGAGGCTTGTGCCCGCGCTACCATTATTCAGTACCTGCTCTCCGATGCAGCCCAAATCGAAGTATGGCCGCGCGTCAAGCCGCATCTGACAGCCGGCAAGGCGCTTTACTTCTCGCACGGCTTCGGCATCACCTACAAGGAACGCACCGGCATCATCCCGCCGGCCGATATCGACGTGATCCTCGTGGCTCCCAAAGGATCGGGTACATCGCTCCGGCGCATGTTCCTCGAGGGACGCGGTCTCAACTCCTCCTACGCCATCTTCCAGGACGCTACCGGCAAAGCGTATGAACGAGTTATCGCCCTCGGCATCGGTGTAGGATCGGGTTATCTCTTCGAAACCGACTTCAAGCGCGAGGTCTATTCCGACCTCACCGGCGAACGCGGCACGCTGATGGGCGCCATTCAAGGACTGCTGCTGGCACAATACGAGGTGCTGCGCGAAAACGGTCACACCCCTTCGGAAGCATTTAACGAGACGGTCGAAGAGTTGACCCAGTCGCTCATGCCCCTTTTTGCCGAAAAAGGAATGGACTGGATGTACGCCAACTGCTCTACTACCGCCCAGCGCGGTGCACTCGATTGGATGACTCCTTTCCACGATGCCACCAAGCCCGTTTTCGAAAAACTTTACAAGGAGGTAGCAAGCGGAAATGAAGCGCAACGCTCCATCGATAGCAACTCACAACCCGATTATCGCGAGAAACTCGAAGCCGAGCTGAAAGCTCTCCGCGAAAGCGAGATGTGGCAAACCGGTGCTGTAGTGCGCACTCTGCGTCCGGAGAATAATTGATATTTCGATTCTCTCTCTGATAAAACAGTAAAAGCGCTTTTTGAGCGCTTTTACTGTTTTATACAGGTTTTCTTTTATACCTCGTTTTCCTCTTTGGTAAGGTCTAATTTTACATCGTCTTTGCCTCTGTCGAAGAACATTTTCGGGAGAGGGTTTGCAAGGGCCTCGTCGTAAGCTTTCCGGCAGTTGAAGATATCGATTGCCGTGTAAATTGCCTGACGGAACGACTCTTCCGAAGCGATTCCTTTTCCGGCAATATCGTAGGCTGTGCCGTGGTCGGGTGAAGTGCGCACGATGGGAAGCCCTGCCGTGAAGTTTACACCGGAATCCATGGCGATGGTCTTGAAGGGAATAAGTCCCTGATCGTGATACATTGCCAAAACGGCGTCGAATTCCCTGTATCTTCCGCTACCGAAAAATCCGTCGGCAGGAAATGCTCCGGCACACAATATTCCTTTATCCTGTGCTTTTTTAATTGCTGGCCCGATGATGTTCTGCTCTTCGTCACCCAGCAAACCGTTTTCTCCTGCATGCGGATTGAGCGCCAAGACGGCGATACGTGGGTTTTGAATGTTGAAATCGCGTTTGAGCGACCGGTCTAACTCTTCCAACTTTCCTATAATAAGTGAAAGCGATAGTTTTGACGGCACTTTCGCAAGGGGAATGTGCGTTGTGGCAAGCGCAATCCTGATTTTATCGCTTACGAGTATCATCAACGCTTTCGCATTTTCGCCCATGCAGTCTTGCAGGTATTCGGTATGTCCTGCAAAACTGAATGTTTCGCTCTGAATGTTGTCTTTGTTGATTGGCAAAGTAACTAAAGCGTCAATCTTGCCCTCCTTTAGGTCGCGTGTTGCATGTTCGAGAGCCATAAAAGCGGCTTTTCCGGCGTCGGAAGAAGATTGGCCGATTTCGATTTTGATATCTTCTTTGACGGAATTTATCAGATTGATTCTGTCGTGATTCGCGTCGTTAATATTTTGGATAATGTTGAAGTTGATTGGTTGATAATCCAATACCTTCCGGTGATAAGAAGCGGTTTTCGATGAGCCGTATATCACGGGAGTAAAGAGTTCGAGCAAGCGTTCGTCGCCAAATGTTTTCAGCAGGATTTCATATCCCACGCCGTTTGTATCTCCGTGAGAAATTCCGATCTTTAAAAGTTCCTTCATTGTCTTGTATTATTTTGTTTTGCTTCCTGAGCTTGTCGCTTCGGGAATTTTTATGGTATAAAGAGCCGCTTCCATGCTTCGCATGAGGTTTCTCTTGTCTTTTTCGGGAGCATAAACGAATACTTCTACCACGATAACCATGTTGGTGTTTGGATTGACAAAAGCGTGCATCACAAAAGGGCCGCCCATCATATCGGTAGTCATTTCCCACAGTCCGCGAAGTTCGGCTCTGAATATTCCGTTAATTTCCACCCTTCTGTAATCGGGGTTGTAGGATTGTACTGCGGTAGTCATTCGCGATTCGGACGATCCGGTAATGTATTTTCCTAAAACCTTGTTACGAAGAGCAATAAGTGAGTCTTTTTCAAAAATTGTTTCGCTCGTATAAGGCAATTGGTAGATAACGATGTCTTTTCTTGAACTGGCTGCATTGTTTGTTGCCCAGAAGAAATTTTCGTGCTCCGTTACGTTGCTGATTCCTTTCGGATAGTGAATGTTGAATCCGAAGACTTTCACGATATGGCTTTGCGGTGTTCCGGAATCTTTGATGAGCCAATCGGCGTTTCGTTCCATCTCTTTGTTTAAGATATAGTCTACAATATAATTTTGATTCTCTTTCATGTAATTGATGAACGACTCGTTGTCCGGGGCGTTTACCGAGAGGATTACCTGTCCGGAGGCGTATTTGTCGAGTTCGGCGGAAAGTTTTGCCGCGCTGTATATATTGGAAATATTGGGAATGATGATGTTGCGCGCCATTTTGAATGTGCTGCTGAAGTTTTCGGGCGTAACCTGCAGGATTTTGAAGTTGGGTTCTCTTTGCGGCAATCCTTTTGCGGGAGAGTTGAGAACATCAAATAAGGCTCTGCCGGTAGAGTCTTCCCAAAGAATTTCGTTCATCACCACCAGAACTTCGTTGTTGGCCGCCGATGCCGCAAAAAAGGTTGTTTCTTTGCAGGATGAGAGGAGAGAAACAAGAGCAATAGATAAAAACAAAAATAAACTTGTACGTTTCATAATATTCGCTTTTTAAGTGATTGAATGCAAAGTTAAGGTTATTTCGCAGTCGATAAAACATTTCGCATTTAATTATTTTTTTTTAGTTTTTTGTTGTAGTTGTTAAGATTGTAAATCAGTCTGTTGTGTCGAGTCTTGCAGTCGAAAGCATACCGCAGGCGGCCGAAATATCTTCTCCGCGCGAAACCCGAATGGTACAGGTAATGCCTTTGGCTGTAAGAAAATCGCGAAACCTTACCATGTTTTCGTTGTCGGAGGGGGATAGGCTGCTTCCCGGTATTTTGTGAAACCGGATAAGATTGACGCGGCAATCGATTCCCGACAGGAGTCTGACAAGTTCGCGCGCGTAAACGGGAGAGTCGTTCGTTTCGCGAAACAGGATGTATTCGAACGATAATCTCCGCTGGCGGGTCCAATCATACTTGCGCAGCAAATCGACA
>JBGYGP010000115.1:0-4486 GCA_041820645.1 Proteiniphilum sp.
AAAATCAAATCTGAAGATTATCTCGCAATGGAAATAGAAGTTTGGACAGACATCATGTGTCCCTATTGCCACATCGGCAAAATTCATTACGAAAAAGCGATGCAACAATTTGCACATGCGGATCGAGTGGATTTTGTAATCAAGGCTTTCCGGTTAAGTTCATCCTTGCCCGACCGTGGAAACGGGATTCCGGTAACGGAATACCTGACAAAAATGGCCGGATATTCCGAAAATGCCGTGCAAAAGATGTTTGCCGATATAAAATCGCTTGCCGAAAACGCCGGGGCAAAGTTCAATTTACCCAATGCCATCGCGGCAAATACGCTCGATGCACACAGACTGATAAAGTTTGCGGCAGAAAAAGAAGTGGCTTCCAAAGTGATGCAGGAACTTACAAAAGCCTACTTTGAAGATGCTTTGGATTATAGCGATATCGAGGTTCTGGTAAAAATAGGTGTACATTGCGGACTTTGTGAAACCGAAGTTCGCGACATGCTTAACGGAGAGCGTGTCAAAGAGGAGGTCGAAAACGATATTCGGGAGGCAAATGCTTTGGAAATAGACACCGTACCCACATTTCTATTCGACCGCAAACAGGCCATTATCGGGTCGGCATCGGTTGAAGTTTTTCTGGAAACACTCAACAAGGCATGCGTGCAACAAACAACACAAACCCCACTCTCCGAAACTCATGTGAGAAGAGGAAAATCGTGTAATGCCGACGGGGTTTGTGAAATATGATTCCTCCCGAAAAAAATGAATTAAATCAAATAATAACGGCATAAGGTTTTCATTTCAAGAAAACTTTCCGTTTCTTTGTATCCGAAAAAAATAAGCGTTTCATGGAATATTTGCAAATAGAGGAGTCGAATAGATCAGAATGGGAGAAGATATGGAATTTATATGAATCGAGTTTTCCGCTTGCAGAAAGGCGAAAGAAGGAAGACCACATCCGCGCCTGTTCGGATTCGCGTTTTTTCCCGATTTCGGCTTGGGAAAACGGCGAACTCATCGGGTTGTTGTTTTATTGGGAGTGGGATTCGTATCGATATTTGGAATATTTGGCGGTAAACCCGAAATTCAGAGGGCAAGGTTTCGGCTCCGAGATTTTACGTCGTTTGCGTAATTCCGAGCACACCATCATTTTGGAAATAGACCCCCTAAACAACGAGTTATCTGTGAGGAGGCTGCAGTTTTACGAACGCGCAGGATTTACCCTCACGCCATATCGTTTTATTCACTTGCCTTATCGTTTGGAGGCGCAGCCTCAGGAATTGCTTATCTTGAGCTATCCGAAAATGATTACCAAAGAGCAGCATCGCGATTTTTTGCAATTTATCGAAAACAGAGTGATAAAATACTGTGAGGGGTATCCGTTCAGTTTGGAAAAACCGAACGGATGATTCGCAAAGTTTGATTCATTAAGATCATTTCGCGCTTCGACTCGGGATTTACGGAATATACAATTACCATAAATTTGTTGTAATCCAGCATTTTCAAATAGCCGCAAATACCCCACGATAAAATTCGGCTATCGGTTCTGAATTTCAAAACATGGTTTTTCCTGTCAGAAAACGATACGATAAATTGCCGGTCGATACGTTGCAAAACCTCATCAAAGGTATCGGTATCTTCCGGCACATTTTTCTTTCTTTTGGGCTTAAAGGTAAAAACGGCTTTCTTTTGTCCCGAAAACCGGGGCGGTTCCAAATCGGCCGACTCCATGTAATCCAACCGTTTAGAAAACAGAAAGGTCAATATTGCCGGAGGCGCCACACCTGCCACTACAAATGCCACTAACAAGTGCCATACTTGAAAATTGACGTCCCAAAACACGGCAAAAACAAAAATAATCGTCAGGTAGAAAAGCAAGAATATCGATATCCATGTCAGGAATAATTTTGATGTAAATTTCATGATAAAATCCTATTTCTTTAGTTTAATTGAGGCATGACAACCTCTTCCGTAAACCGAATCTCCTTAAATCCCATCTCCTCCAGCAAAGACTTTATCAACAATTGCGATTGATTTTGCGCTTCGCGTAAAATTCCCTGTTTTACGGCATCTTCCTGCATTGTCCTTTTTTCTTTAGTCAAGGCGGAATTGTAATCGGCAATCTTAATCGGATTGAAAGAATTGTAACTTTCGTTGTAAACCTTTACACTGTTTTCGTCGATAACGGTATCCAGAACTTTGGCTTTGGGCATCGACACATGCACGGTCTCTTTGTAAACCTCCGCTTTGATATTCCCGAAATCAACTCCCGCTTTCACGTAACCGTTGTATTTCAAAAGAAAAAATTTATCGGTAAGCGGAACTTTAACATTCAGAATCTTATAACTATCTTCAAATCCGATAACACCGGAATAATTGTACCGAATGGTTGCCAACTCTTTTACTTGCACAATTTTATTCAATACGGTAGTAGTATCGTATCGCTTTTGAGGCGGATTCTCAACACGGCTAATTACCAACAGGACAGCCAAAATAAGGGTTGTTGAGAAAAAAACGATTGCAGGGATGTTGCCTTTTTTCAATGCTTTACTCCAATTTAAGAATTTTTATTCCGTTGATTTTTTTACCCGACCTTTTCATTTTCAATCTTATCGCTCTCTTCCATACCGGAGAACCCGGATGTTGTGTCGGGCGAAACATTATCCGCGATTTCAAACTTAACTGTTTTGTTGTCCGGCGAGAAACCTGTCGCACATCGTTCTGACGGCTACAATTATCGCATCAACTCTTTGCGAGGCTTTTGCGGTATCAAAATCATTGTCAAACGTCATCGAGAGCAATTCGTTCTCTATTATTTTATCGGCAATAACAGGTTTTAAATTCTGCATAAATTTTCCGTTATATGAGGAGTGTTGATTACAAAAATAATTAAACTTTACGAAAAACGGATTGAATTCGTTTTTCATCGAAACAAAATAGCCTTTTAAAATACCTTGGTATATTTATGACAATAGGGTTTCGCCCCTTTGTGTTCGTAATACTGTTGGTGGTATTCTTCCGCTTTCCAGAACATGGAGGCGGGTTTCAGCATGGTTGCGACGCGATAGCCTTTATCGGAAAGAATTTTAATCTGTTTTTCGGCAATATCTTTCTCCTCCGGAGTAGTATAAAAAATACATGACATGTATTGCGGCCCGATATCGGGGCCTTGTCCGTTGGTTTGGGTAAAATCGTGCGTTTCAAAAAACAAGCGTACCAGCGCCTCATACGACGTTTCGGCCGAATCGAAAATCACTTCGGTAGTTTCCAGATGCCCGGTATTCTTTTCGCAAACCTGCTCGTATGTGGGATTGTTTGCATGTCCGCCCATAAATCCGACAGCTGTAGCTTTCACTCCTTTGGCTTTCATAAAAAAATATTCCGTTCCCCAGAAACAGCCCGAAGCAAAATAGACTTTTCGAAGGTTTTTGTTCTCCTCCGGCACGAACTTCAGAGAAATTGAGTTTACGCAGTGGCGCGTTTGCTTTGGCGTAAAACCCTCGCCCGAAAAAACATGTCCGAGATGCGCGCCGCAATTTCGGCAGACAATCTCTGTGCGTTGTCCGTCTGCATCCGGCAAACGTTTTACGGCGCCTTTTATCTCATCGTCGAAAGAGGGCCAGCCGCAGTGCGACTCGAATTTGTCTTGCGAACGATAGAGGGGCTCATCGCAACGCTTGCATGTATAAATACCTTCGGCTTTGTTGTTCACCCATTTGCCTGTAAACGGACACTCCGTCCCTTTGTGAAGTATCACCTGCTCTTCTTCGGAAGTCAATTTGTTGTATTTCATTCTTTTATTGTTTTTATTTTTAGAGTCGAAAACATTTTGTTGCGCACAAACCGTCAGAAAAAACGGTATCAGAATTGTCGATAATATCGATAAAATGATTTTTGATTGTCTCATCTCTTTGTTATTATGTATGATACAAACTCAAATCTTTTTCGGGTTTTCAAATAATCGGGGTTGTTGTCGTTACAAAAAGCTTCCCGCTCAAACCCGATATTCCGGTATGCCTTGTCTCTGTCTTTGTAAATCGCCCATCGGATAAGCCATTCCACGATATACCAAACATAAAAAAACACTACGACCGTTTCGATTATTTGTCGCGTGTGAATCTGTTCGTGATTGATTATTCTTGCGTCAAGCGTGGGCTGCTCGCTTCGCGCAAAAACGATTCCGAACAAATTTATGGCTCGAAATCCTTTGAAAGGCAGGAATTTGGAATAGACAATCCTCATTATTCGAATAACAAATACAGGCTTTTGAAGTTCAAAGATAAATAATTCTACAAATTTTGTACCTTTGTAGCTCAAAAAAGAAAAAACAAAATGATGAAAGAAGATTTTTCACCCCATTTGCCTTATAAAGTAGCCGATATTTCGTTGGCCGAATTCGGACGAAAAGAGATTGAAATCGCCGAACATGAAATGCCCGGATTGATGGCGATTAGGAAAAAATACGCTTCGGAAAAACCGTTGAAAGGAGCTC
>JBGYGP010000116.1:0-3909 GCA_041820645.1 Proteiniphilum sp.
AGGTAGGGATATGAAATATTAGGTTCGTTGGTCGGATCGTAATAACCGTTGTCGAAAACTGCCTGCAAGCGGTTTACAAACGGTTTGTTGCCGCCATGTAAACGGATAAGACCGGGAATATCGTGTGGAACCATAAAGGTGTAGTTCCAGGCACTTCCTTCATGAAAACCCGGATTGGGCTCAAAATTCATGCCGAGGGTAGGATTGAATGGGTTTAAAAAATTGCCGTCGGGTGTGATAGGCCGAAATGTTCCATACTCTTTGGAAAAATATTTCCGATAGTTCATCGATTGATTGTAAAACCGTTGGGCATCGGCCTCTTTGCCGAGCGCTTTCGCGAATTTTGAGAGAGCATTGTCCGCGATGTAATACTCAAGGGCGTGAGAAACCGAATTGTCAAACGCTTCGCGAAGGGCAACGTAACCGCGTTGGAGGTAATCGTCGTTGTCGGGGCGCAGAAAGTTTTCGTCCCCTTCGGTAGTTGCCGATTTATACATGGCTTCGTAAGCCGCTTCCACATCGAAACCGCGCAACCCCTTCATCCAGGTATCCACGATAACCGGAATGGAGGGATCTCCCTCCATGGTAAGGGTTTCGCGACCGTAAAGCTCCCATTTGGGAAGCCATCCGCTTTCTTTGTACATGTCTATCATGGTGTGTACCATGTCGAGCTGGTTTTTGGGGTTAAGCAACGTTATGAGTTGATGCACATTGCGATAGGTATCCCAAAGCGAGAATACGGTGTACCTCATGTGGTTGGAATTGTTCGTTTTGCCGCTTTCCATCATCGGGTAATCGCCGTTCACGTCGTTCAGGATGTTGGGATGAAGCAGAGCGTGGTACAATGCCGTATAAAATATTGTTTTTCGGTTTTGCGCAGCGCTTTGTACCGAAATTTTCGAAAGTTCTTTGTTCCAAGCCGTTTCTGCCGCTTTGCGAACCTTTTCAAACTGAAATCCTTTTTGCTCGGCCTCTAAGTTTTCGCGTGCATTCTTGACACTTACAAACGAAACGCCGATTTGCACCTCGATGCTTTCACCTTCTTCTACATCGTAAGAGAAAAAGGCTCCGATATCGTCTCCGGCAATCTCGCGAGTGTATCGGGTATAAAGTTTACGGGTTCCGGAGGTATCGTCCCAAGCAGCTTCCGCCGTCATTTTGCGTTGCTGCTTCCAATATCCTGAAGATTTTGGAGGTTTGTTTACCCGCATCACGAAGTAGATGGGGAAAACGGCTTGCGAGTTGTAGCAAAATGTTCCGAGGAGTTTTCCGCCCTCTATTTCGGTATCGCTCATCCGTTTCATCCACGCGCCCGATTCGTTGGTAAGGCCTTCTCCCAGATTCATCAGCAGGTTTGCTTGTCCTTTCGGGAATGTAAATCGGGCGATGCTTGTGCGCAATGTCGCCGATGTTTCGGTTTTGATGTTGTATTTTGTAAGGATATTTGAATAATATCCGGGCGACGCCGTTTCGTCTTTGTAGGGGCTGCCGTATTCGTTGTAATTTACGTTCAGCTCCCCGGTTGTGGGCATCAGGAGCAGCGAACCCAGTTCGGGGCAACCGACCCCGCTCAGGTTTACGTGTGAAAATCCGGTAAAAAAGCTGTTTTCGTGCGAATAAGGCGTTGACCACCATTGTTTGTCTTTGTCGAATTTGTTTTCACCGGAACCCATTACATTGAAAGGAGATACCGACATCATGCCGTTTGGCAATACCGGCCCGGGATGAGTGGTTCCGTAGTTGGTCGTTCCGATAAACGGATTTACAAAATCGATAGGACGTTGTGAGAACATCCATTGCGAAAAGAGAAAAAAGCAGACCGAAAAAACGAGTTCTTTTGGTTTCATTTTGAAAAAACGGTTGTTAAAAAAACAGATAGAGTTTGGCAAAAGTAGCTAAAATGTATGAGAAAATAAACACGCCAACACTTTTTGATATGCTCCGTAAAAAAAGGATAGAGAAGGAGAATTATTTTGTAAATTAAACTATTTTTGTAACCGTATTTTATATAAATCTAATTTTTAAACTTTTTATGAACTGGATAGAACACTACAAAGCCACAACTTGCACGGCGGACGAAGCCGTCAGATCCATCAAATCGGGAGATAGTGTTGTTTACGGACACGGTGCGGGCGTACCCGTTTCTATCAACGAAGCGTTAGTGAGAAACAAAGACAATTATAGAGACGTATCCATTTACCACATGATCTATCTGGGCGATCCCATCCATTTGGAGCCCGGTATGGAAAAGCATTTCAGAGTGAAGACGAGTTTTCTGGATGCCGCTACGCGCAAAGCCCTCGAAGAGGGACGTGCCGATTTTTATCCCTGTTATTTTCATCAGCTTCCTGCCATGTTCGATATCGGAGTTTTCCCTGTGGATGTTGCCGTGGTACAAGTTTCCCCTCCCGACGACAATGGTTATTGCAGCTTTGGAGTAACTATCGATTACATCAAATCGGCTGTGAGAAATGCCAAAGTGGTTATTGCCGAAGTAAACGACCGCATGCCGCGCACGATGGGTGCGGAAAACAGAATCCGCGTAACGCAGTTTGACCACATCGTAGAAGTATCGCGACCGCTCAGGGAGTTTCCGAAAGTGCCTGCGGGAGAAACCGAAATAAAAATTGCCGGTTACTGCTCAACCCTTATCGAAGACGGTTCTACGCTGCAAATCGGGATTGGAGCGATTCCCGATACCGTGGTGACGCTGCTCGACGGCCGCAAAGATTTGGGTGTTCATACCGAACTGCTTACCTCCGGTATTGTGGAATTGATAAAGAAAGGCATCGTTACGGGAAAGAAAAAAACTTTTCATCGCGACAAAGTCTTGTTTACCTTTATGATGGGAACGCAAGAAGCTTATGATTTTGTGAACAACAATCCCATGACAGAGGCTTTCCCTGTGGATTACTGCAATTTGCCGTCGAATGTGGCGAGAAACGACAAGTTTGTTTCCATCAACTCTTGTATCGAGGTAGATTTTACGGGACAGGTGGCTTCCGAATCAATTGGTTCGATGATGTACAGCGGAACCGGCGGACAGGTCGATTTTGTTCAGGCAGCTCGTCTCTCGAGAGGAGGAAAATCGATACTCGCCATTTCCTCCACAGCCTCCGACGGTACTGTTTCGCGCATCACTCCTTTTCTCAAGGAAGGAGGGGTTGTAACTACTTCGCGCAACGATGTGGATTATATCATTACCGAATACGGCATTGCTCATTTGCGCGGACAATCGCTTCGCGAAAGAGCGAAGCGATTGATAAATATCGCTCATCCTAAATTCAGGGAAGAACTCGACAGAAAAGCGTTCGAGATTTTTAAAAGGTAGCTTAACTTTTGACGTTGGCGGGTGGCAAATGTTGCATCGAGGCATTCGAACATGTTATGGATGTGTCTTTTTTTTCATGCAAAAGAAGGATGCGCCGGGTACGTACTTAGTTAAATTCTTACGAGATCCTGCAATTTTTTGAAGATTGCAGGTTTTTTTTTCTTGAATTGCGAAACAATGTTTTGTCGATGCGCGGCTTTCACCAATCTCCGCCAATGGATGGCAAAAGCGAAGCCTGCAGGCATTGCGAAAAAATAGGCGAGGGTGATTGTCCAATTGTGAAGAGACAGATGCAAGATGAGCGACTGTATAATATCGAAAACAGGTACGAAAAAAAGTCCCGCTACGTATCTCACGGACGCGACAAACTGTTTGTCCCGAAACATCCCGCGGAGTTTCCGGTAAAGGAGTATCGGAAAAATGTTGTTGGCAAAGCCAAACAGGGCAATGGGGGCTGTTGCGGCAAGTACCGCATACCCGATTGGGTGTTTTGCCGGTGATGTCGGTAGAAAGAGGTTGTCTTTTGGCGTTAGTCTGTTTGATTCGGCCAAAGTTTTAGCTTCCTGGAGGTTTTTCAT
>JBGYGP010000117.1:0-3630 GCA_041820645.1 Proteiniphilum sp.
CCGGGAGAGCAAACGCCTTTCATCCGGTTGTTAAAAATTCTTTCCCGAAGTTCGAAAATCCCGTTGCCCGTTCATCTGCCGTTACGGGTTGCGGAAACCGGAATATCCTTGCAAACAAGGCGAACAGGGATGCAAACGGCACGAACTGCGGTTTTCTATATGCCCCCGATACGGCCGGAACAACAAACAGCGGCCTCCTATACCGGCTCAATCTCTTCTGACCTCTTGCAAAAGCCCGGCCGAAAACCGCTTTGTTCCCGGAAAAAGCCGCAACGTGCGGCGCGGTTGCAATCGACGGAAACAAACCGGCCGACAAATCCCGCTTTTTAAGTTTCACGGTTTCAAAACTTTACAAGTCCGGCTTTCGATATCCGGGAGCCGTTTCGCACGGCAAAGATACAATTTTCTGAAAACAGCCTGAAACCCGCTCGCAACGGGGCTTCATACAAAGAAATATCGAAAACGCAAAGTGAAATAAAAACAATTCACTCTATTTACGTTTTATTAACATAAAAAATTTTTCCTCTTTCGGATAAACCGCTATTTTTGCAACAGAAATAACCTGATTATATAATCGTTAATTTAAAAAAAGAATCGACATGAATACAAAACAGCAAAATTATTCCGACATGGCTCACACCACCTACAACAAGTTGCAGCCATACAAACCCTTATGGGAAACAATACCCGAATTCGCAGCGCTCGAAAACCGGTTGAAAGAAACTCTGAAAGGACTTATCACCGCAGACAAGGAGTCTAAAATCATCACCACCGGCTCCACCGCCGACAAGTCCGTTGCCAAAGACAAAGCCATTGCCGCCGTGGTAAAAATGAGCGGCCCCGTTGGCCTATATGCGCTCAACAACGACAACCTCACCCTCCACAACCAGTTGAACGTAACCAAATCGAGCTTAAAAAGAATGCAAGACGGAGCTCTCATTACCCGCTTCAACGGCATCCTCGAAGAGATAACCAATCTGATGCCCAACCTGCAAGATTACGGATTGTCGGTCGAAGACCTTGACGATGCAAAGGCAAAAACAGCCGCCTATGCCGCTTTGGTAAACCATCCGCGCGGACTTATCACCTCGCGGAGCACCAAATTGGAAACCGTAGCCGACTACATCGAAGAGCTTCGCAGCATCTTCTACCGCCTCGACAAGATGATGCGCCTCTTTGCCGGAACAGAATTTTTCCGCGACTACAAAAACGCCCGCAAAATATTGGACTTGGGCAGCCGCAAAAACGCACCCGCGCAAGAGGAGTAAAACTACTGCCGTAATATCGCCGCGAAGCGGCTCAAAAGCGCCTTTTCCATAAGCTGCGTAGCAGCGATATTATGGCAGAGCGGTATATCCTCTTCCCGGTTTGAGCCACATCGCTGCAATACCTCTTTGTTCTTTATCGGACAACAATAAAATGAAATAAAAACTTGCTTTAAGCATTTTTTTTATCGTATTTTTGGCAGGTCAATCTCAAAAAATAGCTTATTGTCCTCAAGAAAACGCAAAATTACAAACCTTAACTTAAAACATCGAACAATGAAACATTTAGAACGCGCCCTCGACGGGCAAAATCAACTCTGGAAGTACATCGTATTGTTCTTGGTCGCATTTATTGGAGGACAAATGATCGGAAGCATACCCCTGATTTCGGTTATGATATACAAAATACTCGCTTCAGGCAATATAAAACAAATAACGCCCGAAAATATAATGGATTTTTCCGCCTATGGGATAAACACAAACCTGGGACTCGCCCTGATGTTGCTCTCCTTTGCAGGCATATTTCTCATTTTTGCATTACTGATAAAACCGTTTCATAAAAGAACTCTCGTAGAAACCATCAACGGAAGAAACCGCATTCGCAAAGGCCGGATCGGAATGGGTATATTGGTTTGGGGAATCATTTTGTCGATAAACCTGATCATTACTTTACTCACGGCAAAAGAAGGAGAGATTGAAATGCAATTCAATCTCGCCGCATTTATTCCGCTCTTGCTGATAGTGCTTATTCTGCTACCCGTTCAGACATCTATCGAAGAAATTTTGTTTCGCGGTTACCTCACGCAAGGAATCGCGGTTCGCACCAAAAGCCGCTGGATAGCTCTGATAATCGTTTCATTGCTTTTTGGATTGATGCACATCGCCAACCCCGAAGTAAAAGAGTTCGGATTTTGGCTCGTCATGCCGCAATACGTGACAATGGGTCTCCTTTTGGGATTGGTTTCAATATTGGATGACGGCATCGAAATCGCCATGGGAATACACTTCATCAACAATGCCTTTACAGCCCTGTTTACAACATACTCTTCCTCCATACTTCAAACCGATGCGGTATTTAAATTCAACAAAATAAACCCCGAACTCGATATGCTTTTCCTCTCGATTGCAGCAACCATCGCTGTTTTCGTTTTTGCGAAAATCTATAAATGGAACTTCGGCATTCTCAACAAAAAGGTAGAAGTAGAAAGGCCTCCCCTACCCTTCACTATGGAAAAATCGGATCTACAACATCCCGAATAGCAGAATGAATATTTACAAAGATAACAATGTATTGAAATTATTTTTTTATCTTTGAAGACTAAATATTCATACGAAATAATGAAAGGATACCACCTATTATCTGCATTGATTTTAGCAATGTTTCCCCTCTTTACCAAAGGGCAATCGCTCGACGAGGCGAAACGCTTGTGCGAACAGGGCAATTTCCCTCAAGCAAAACCCATACTTGAAGCCGAATACACAAACAATCCCCAAAACACTTCGGCAAACCTGTGGCTCGGCGCAATCGCTTTGTACGAGGGCAACTTATCCAAAGCTCAAAAACATTTGGAATTTGCCTCTCGACAAAAAGAACCCAACGCATACCTCTATTTGGGAGAGCTATATGCAAAAATGTATCGGTTCAACGACGCCGAAAAAGAATTTGCTAAATACGAAAAAGCCAATCGTCGAAAAAAAGAGGCGTTGGCAAAATTATCCGAAAAAAGAGACGAAGCCGAGAGACTGAAAAAACTGACAAACAAAACAGAAAATATTCAAATCATCGACAGCATCGTTGTCCCCAAAAGCCACTTTCTGTCAGCCTATCCCGTCAGCCCATCGGCCGGTGAACTGATTCCCACAAAACCCGACTCATCCGGTCAAATTTTCGTACAATTTGTCAACGAGAAGAAAAACAAAACGTACTATTCCAAAGGAGACAAATCATCGGGACAAAAAATTTACACGATGGAGAAAATGCTCGATAATTTCGGTAACGAAAAACTTTTGCCGGAAGCAATCAACCAACAAGGAAGCCAAGCATACCCTTTTGTAATGTCCGACGGGCTTACCATCTATTTTGCCTCCACAGCGCACAATTCGATTGGAGGATACGACCTGTTTGCCACCCGATACAACCTGAAATCGGACAATTACCTTACCCCCAGCCAACTGAATATGCCGTTCAACTCTCCGTTTAACGACTACATGATGGTTGTGGATGAAGAAAAAGGAATAGGCTGGTTTGCCAGCGACCGCTTTCAGCCCGAAGACTCGGTCTGTATCTACACGTTTATTCCATCCGCAACAGTATCCCTCATAGAAAGCGACGATGAGGATTACCTTATCCGCAGAGCACGTATCG
>JBGYGP010000118.1:0-7557 GCA_041820645.1 Proteiniphilum sp.
CATCCATATCGATATGAATAATTTTGCGAATCACAACAACAAAAATAGTTCATTTTCGCGGAAACAGAAACACATGATTCATCGGGAGCGAAAGATTCGCTGCAAGGACAAATCCGATTAAAAAAAAGTTTTAAATACTGGGAAAAAACATTTATTTTTGCGGCTGAAATATCAATAAACCCCCAACAAACATGAATGATGTAAAAAAAATGACCCCCCTCTCGAAAACGGTAGTGGGAGTACAGTTCCTCTTTGTGGCCTTCGGCGCTACGGTTTTAGTCCCCTTACTGGTCGGGTTGGATCCGGCAACGGCATTGTTTACTGCCGGCATAGGGACATTGCTCTTTCATTTGGTAACGAAAGGTATTGTCCCTATTTTTTTGGGAAGCAGCTTCGCCTTCATCGCGCCCATCATAAAGGCAACCGAGCTTTACGGACTGCCCGGAACGCTTTCGGGTTTGGCGGCTGTGGGAGCCGTTTATTTCGCGATGAGCGCTTTGGTCAGATGGCAAGGGGTAACGGTAATCAGGCGGTTGTTTCCTCCGGTAGTTATCGGGCCGGTAATCATGCTTATCGGGTTGTCGCTTTCGAGTGTGGGTGTCAACATGGCCTCCCGGGATTGGCTGCTGGCGGTAATCGCTTTGATAACCGCTATCGTGGTGAGTATGTTCGGAAAAGGATTGTTGAAACTGATCCCCATCTTCTGCGGTATTATCGTTGGCTATATCGCCGCTTTTGCGATGAAGAAAATCGATTTCGCACCCGTTATCGATGCACCGTGGTTTAGCCTTCCGCAGTTCGTTACGCCTCAATTTTCGTGGCAGGCCATCTTGTTTATGATTCCCGTTGCGATAGCTCCCGTTATCGAACACGTAGGCGATGTGTATGCCGTCAATCAGGTGGCGGGGAAAGATTTTGTGAAAAATCCCGGACTCCACAGAACCATGCTGGGCGATGGCCTCGCATGCACTCTTGCCGGACTTATCGGCGGACCTCCCGTAACCACCTATTCCGAAGTTACCGGCGCCATGGTGCTTACCAAAGTCTCCGATCCGGCGATTATCCGCATTGCGGCTGTTACCGGCATCCTGTTTTCGTTGGTAGGAAAAGTGAGTTCTTTCTTAAAAACCATTCCCGATGCCGTATTGGGAGGAATCATGCTGCTCCTCTTCGGCATGATTGCCGCTACCGGAATCAACAACATGATTTCCAATAAAACCGATATGGGCAACACCCGAAACCTCATCATCGTATCTCTGATTCTCACAACCGGAATTGGCGGAGCCATCCTGAAAATCGGCGAATTCACATTTGCCGGAATCGGGCTGGCTGCCATTGTAGGCGTTGTGCTCAACTTGATACTGCCGAAGACAAAGGAAGACAAAACCGCATCGAAAGAATAGAGTATTTCGGAAAAGGATTGCGGGGGTTGGCCTATTTTTGCGTAGCAAAAAAAAGAAAGGTATCGAGTGCAGAGATAGGCTACCCGCTGTGCGCGGCGCGCGTCGAGAACGAAAAACTGTCTGAGTGCAGCGAGTTGTTTCTCGTTTAGCACGCAAGCACATAGCGGGTCGGTCTCGTAACGGGAGCCTCTGCCTCCTTTTGCATCCTTCTCTTGTGTCAGGAGAAGAAAAGAATGTCGGGGTTTGGGGCAGACAGTTCCCCAAAAAGCCCAACCGGTTCTATGATATAAGACAACCCCCCTATTGAAAAAGAGGGTATATTATATTGTATTACAAAAATCACTTATATGAAAAGAGTTTTTGTCGGACAGCAATAATTAAATATAAGGTCATGTCCTAAGAGAAAAGGAGAAAGTTTATTATCCCAAATCTTCGGTCAGTTTTGTTTGCGGATTACCAAAGAGTTTTATCGCGAACTTTCGCAGGATGTATTTCGCAACACCCGTATTTACGCCGGGTATCCGGAAGTTGCCATGCTCTTTGGCAAAGTCGGTTATTTTACGTTTTGCATGCTTTTTATCTTCTTTTCGCTTGGCTCGTTTTGCCTCGTTTTTATCGGTAAGCAACGAACTGGTATTGAATACATAGAGATAGAAAGCATTGGGAACCGTTACCAACTTGTTGGCATAATATACGGCAGCAAGCGAATAGGGAAGGTCTTCGATGATACGCCCCTCTTCAAATCGGAGGTTATACTTTACAATGAATTCTTTTTTTAATAGATAGCGCCACACATACCCCCATTTACCTACATAGGTTACGGCAAGTTTGTCGCGGGTAGAGGTATAGACTTTCTGCTTTTTGAATAGCTGCGTTTTGTAGGTCATCCGCTGATGAATCATTCCGCCGCAGGCCATATCTGCATCGTTATCGACAATAGCCTCCACCATAGGCGAATAGTAATCATCATTGATAACATCATCGACATCCATAAAATGGATGTATTCTCCGGTAGAAGCATCTATCCCCGTATTGCGAGATACGGACACACCTCTGTTTCGTTGATGCCTGATGAGCTTCACAGGATATTGACTTGCTATTTGCGCCGTATTGTCTGTTGATGCGTCATCTACGACAATTATCTCCAGGTTTTCATACACCTGACGAAACATATTATCCAAACAGGCTTTAAGATATTTCTCTCCGTTATATACAGTAATAATTACCGAAACCAAAGGTTTTTTGTTCATTGTATTTTACGGTTTTAGAATGATGAATATATTTTTTCGTATTCGGCGAAATGTTTTTCATACGAATACGAAAGGGCGTAATCTCTCTCCGAATCGGCCAATTGAGGATTGGCGTAGAATTTGTCGAGGTTATCCTCTATCGTTTTCTTCATTTGCTCCGGCTCCAAAACCTCCCAAAAATAAGCGTATTGCGAGCCAATCTCTTTCAGACTTGTCTCTTTCGACGAAAACACAGGCTTGCCAAACTGCATCGCTTCTATCACCGGCAAACCGAAACCCTCAAACGAAGAAGGGAACAAAAATGCCTCGCAATTGGCATAAAGCCACGCTTTCTCCTCTTCCGATACCGCACCCGAAAGCACGACATTCTCTATTTTTTCTTCCTCAATACGGCGTTTTATCATCCGTCCGTACTCCGTATCGTAATTGCCCGCGAGATATAGTTTCTTATCGGGCATCAGTTTCATCATATCGAGCAAGAGATGAAAATTCTTTTTAGGACGGAAAGCACTGATATAAAAGAAAAACTGCTCATCGTTGCAACACAGCGGTTTTTGTTGCGGAATATCGGTAAGGTCTCTCACACCATTGTAGATTACTTGGAGGCGGTTGTCCGCTATGCCGTAAATCTCCTCGACCTGTCTCCTGACAAACTCCGATATGAGCGCGATTACGGATGCGCGACGGAGTTTTCTTTTTATCCGTCTGTAATATTTCGCAATACGCTTTTCCGATTCTTCGTAGTCGATTAGCAGGCAATTGAGGTCGTGAACCGTATAAATAAATTTTGTATGCTTGGAATAAGGCTTGAATCTCGACCGGTGCCACAAGCTGTGCCAAATATCGAATTTGGGAAAGAGGTAACGGCAATGCCGCCTCCACCAATTGGTAGAAGAGAGGTATTTTACCTCCTTGCCGAAGGCTCCGAAATATTTCTTCGGCAGCAGCAGGGTTAGTTCATAAGGGGAATCGGCCGGGTTGTAGTTTTCTTGAAAATACTTCCCGTAGTTTAGAGAAATTTGCCCGTATCCTTCAAAAATATTATCGAGCGGCGATAAATCGACCAATAGTTTTTTCTTCATGTTTTAAATGTCCATGAGATTGCGGTACAACTTTTCGTACTCCTCGAAATGCCTGTCGCCCGAAAACGAGGCGGCATATCGCTTCTGTTCTTCCGTAAATTTTTCATCGGCATAAAAGCGGGGAAGCGTTTCCTCAATCAGTTTTTTCATATTATCCGGCTCGAAGTCGGGCCAGAAGAATGCGTATTTATCACCTATTTCGGGCAAACTTGTTGCGGAAGAGGAGAACACCGGTTTGCCGAACTGCATTGCCTCGATAACAGGCAGGCCAAACCCTTCCAGCAGCGACGGCACCAAAAAGGCTTCGCAATTTTCATACATCCATATCTTCTCCGCGTCCGATATACCGCCCATCAGCGTTACATTATCAATGTTTTCGGCACGAAGGCGCTCCCTGATCATTATCGCATAACCATTGTCTTTTTCTCGTGCACGCTCTTTGCCGGCGATATATAGGTGCTTGTCGGGCATCCGTTTCATCAAATCCAGTAACACGTGAAAGTTTTTCTTTTGCCAGATGACTCCGATTGCGAAGAAAAAAGGAGTCTTTATCTCCCGATTGGGCTTCTCGGCTAAACTTTTGTCAAATGTTTTTACCTGATTATAAATCACCTTGCACTCTTTTCCATTGAGAACAAGGTTTTCCTCCACCTCTTTTTTTACAAAATGGGAAATACAAACAATTTCATCCGCCCTGTTTACCTTGCGTTGCGTTCTATATTGCGATTTGTATTTCGATTTTTCGCTATCGGCTTCGTACAAATAGTTCAGGTCGTGAATTGTAAGAATAAACTTCGTTTTCGACGAATAGGGTTTAAACCGGCTGATTTGATATATCGCATGCCAGACATCGACCTTTGGAAAAAGGTATCTGGAGTGTCTTCTGAACCAGTTGTCCGACGATATGTATTTGATTTGTTTTCCAAACGCTCCGAAATATTTTTTGGGAAGCAGCAGGTAGAGTTGATATCCCGATGATTTTCCGGCATAATGGGCTTTAAAATAATTTCCATACGCCAGAGAAACTTGTCCTAAACCGCCGCACAATTCTTTTATTTCTGATAAATCGACCAAAAGTTTTTTCCCCTTTTTCATCAAATTATAATATTAGAGATTATAACAAGTATGCCGGGTTTATCTTACACCTCTTTTTTTGCCTTATAGGCCAAAGCATAAAAACGAATCTGTTTAATTACCGAAAGCAATCCGTTGGCACGCGTGGGCGAAAGATGTTCGGTAAGCCCTATCTCTTTCATAAACCGCAAATTGGAGTCGATGATTTCATCGGGAGTGCGCTCGTTGAAAACACGCAAAACCAAGGCCAAAAGCCCTTTTACGATTACCGCATCGCTTTCTGCCTGAAAATAGAGTTTCCCGTCCCGATAACCGGTTTGCAGCCAAACGCGGCTCTGGCATCCTTCAATAATATTGTCGGGCGTTTTGTACCGCTCATCAAGGGGAGGTAAAGCGTTACCCTGCTCAATGATATAAGCGTATTTATCCATCCAGTCGTCGTAAATGCTAAACTCGTCGATGATTTCTTGTTGTACCTGGTCAATTGTCATAATGTTGTCAAATCGAGATAGAGCGACAAAAATACAAAAAAAGGGGATAAAAACGTTCTCTCCCCGATAAAAGTTTCTTCGTATTAAAAAAGCTGATGCTCAAAATGAAATCATTTTCAATCGTATCTTTTGAGGGAAAAAAGATATTCGGGTACGTTCGGAACGTATCGGAAAATAGTATCCTAAAATTAATCCGTACAAGCGACCCTGTCATCAGGAAACATTCATTGCTGCTTTTCGGAATAAATTACTTCCAGCACAGTCTGCCCTACGGCCAACAAAGTATTGCGGTTGATAACGGACATGTTGTCGTTATGCGTGTGCCAATGAGGAGCAAACCCCGTCGATGTGTTTTTTTGATGAATAATGTCGATGCTCGGAGCTCGATGGTTCTCGTTTATGGGAATATGGTCGTCGGTTATATACCCTGCCGTTTGGTTGGGGAAATAGGCTGTATAACCCAGCTGAACGGCTTTTCGCCATACCTTTTCCACAATATTGGAAGCATATCGTACCGAATTTCCCTCTTTGGGGAATACAGCATCGGCAGCGCCAACCATATCGAGCAAGATTCCGTATTCCGCCTTATAATCAGGGATATGTGGATTTTCAGACCAATAGCGCGAACCTACGCACCACCATTCTCCCGACACAATGCTCTTATCGAACGAAGGTTGTCCCCAATCTTCCAAATCAAAAAAAATAATGTCGATACCATAGTCGGGGGGTACAGCCTGCAAATGACGCGCAATCTCCAACAAAATCCCCACTCCGCTGGCGCCGTCATCGGCGCCGGAAATCGGCCGGATCCGGTTTTCGGCGTCAGATTCTTCATCGGCAAACGGACGGCTGTCCCAATGCGCGAAGAGCAAAATCCGTTTTTCTTCTTCGGGTCGGTAACTTCCTATAATATTCCTTATTTCAATATTCTGTCCGTTGTAATGGGTTACATCCGCCTTCTGCTCAACCACATACGCGCCAAACTCTCGAAGCTTCGCGACCAGATAATCGCCGCAAGCCCTATGTCCCATGCTCCCCGGTACCCGAGGCCCAAAAAGAACCTGCTGTTTCACAAAAAAATAGGCGCTATCGGCATCAAAATCGGGAGATATTTTCAAATAGGGAGCCTCCACTTGAGCCGCGCTATTCTTTTGCGATTGACAAGAACTGCAAGAGACCCACAAAGCACAGATGGCCGAAACAATAAAGAGAATGACAAAAGGATGAGCTATTTTCATTAATCATCGAATCATTAACATCCATAGAAGCTATCGAACCAAAACTATCCGTTTTTCTGATAAGTAAATTCCGATATCCCGATATTCCGGTACGTTTCCCGCAGAGCATCTTCATCATCGGTAATAACCAATAATTTATCTCCCACTTTAAGCTCCGTTTGGCCGTTCGGGATAAAGAAACGGTCGCCTCGTTTCACCATTACCGCCAGCGTTTTATCGGGAAGTGGCAATTCCAGAAGATTTTTTCCATGCACCAACGTTTCCTCAGTAATCGAAATTTCGGTCATCGCCGACTTGATTTCTTCTGCAAATTCAATATCGAAATCTTCGAAACTCCTCTTTTCCACAGGAGCTTCCGCCAAGCCCAAACGTCTGGCTACAAACGGCAAAGAGGTTCCCTGAAGAAGTAACGAAACAATCGTGATAATAAAAACGATATTGAAAATAATTCTTGCTCCGGGAACCTCCTCCGCCAAAGGCATAATGGCAAAGATAATGGGTACTGCGCCGCGAAGCCCTACCCAAGAAACATACGCTTTGTCCTTAAATTTGAAATTTTTGAAAAATGCCATACACAAATACACGGTCAGCGGACGTGCGGCAAAAATCATAAACCCCGAAATCACGAGGCTCGGAACAATCAAAGGCACCAGTTCATGAGGATTTACAAGTAACCCCAGAGTGAGGAACAACAATATCTGACTGAACCAAGCAAATCCGTCCATAAACTTCATGGACGTCCGTTTATGCGCAAATTTGGAGTTTCCAATGACAAGTCCGGCAATATATACCGCAAGGTAACCATTTCCGTGAAGATAATAGGTCGCTGAGAAAATAAAAATCCCGATGATGAGCAACAATACCGGATAAAGCGAAACGTTATCCATTTTAATTCTGTTGATAAACAGCACAGCAAGTTTTCCTACAAAAAATCCCATCAACGCACCCACAAGCAGTTGAACTACAATCATCAGTCCAACCATAAAATAGTTGGGAGCATTGCCCAAACCGATAATCTC
>JBGYGP010000119.1:0-2551 GCA_041820645.1 Proteiniphilum sp.
AAATCAAAGAAGATTGCCTACATCGACATCAATCCCCAATTATCCGAAAACAAACGCCTCAAAAAACAGTTCACTACCGACGGCGTTCATCTTACGGAAGCTGCCTACAATATCTGGGCGGAAGAAATCAAAAAAGTATTGAACTCAAAAAAATAATCAATCGTGAAATGAACATGTAAATATTCCTTATTTAAAAGACTGACAATATGTTGATTTCATCCAATAAAATTAATAACGTTATGAGAAAAATAATTCTTTATTTCATCTTTTTGACATTCATTTTTCCATCGGCAAAAGCTCAGTATCAACCCAGTTGGCAGTCGCTCGATACGCGCGAAACACCCTCTTGGTGGACTGATGCCAAATTCGGTATTTTCATTCATTGGGGGGTATTTTCGGTTCCGGCTTATGCGCCTATGGACGAGGTAGAGGGCGTTTACGAAAAATACTCCGAACATTATTACATTCGGCTCTTAACCGGGAACAAACTGTTTACCGATTTCCACAACAAACACTTCGGCGAAAATTTCAGTTATGCCGATTTCGCGCCCATGTTCAAAGCCGAATACTTCAATCCCGACGCCTGGGCGGAGCTTTTCAAAGATGCCGGCGCCAAATACGTAGTACTCACATCCAAGCACCACGACGGCTTTTGCCTGTGGCCAAGCACGCAGACACCCCATTGGAACAGCGTGGTCATGGGTCCTCACGTCGATATCATCGATACGCTTTCGCAGGCTGTGCGCGATACCGGATTGCACTTCGGATTATATTATTCGCTGCTGGAATGGGCGCATCCGTTGTACTCCCCGGCTACGATTGACAAATGGGTGGATACGCACATGATTCCTCAGATGAAAGAGCTGGTAAACAATTATCAACCCGAAGTGATTTTTGCCGACGGCGAATGGGATTACGACAGCAAAACCCTGAAAAGCGAAGAATTTCTGGCTTGGCTGTATAACGAGTCGCCCGTGAAAGAATCGGTTGTGGTAAACGACCGCTGGGGCAAGGAAACCCGCAGTAAACACGGCGACTATTACACCACCGAATACGATTTGATTCACGACCAAATAGGCATCGGCGACAAAGCCGAGCATCCATGGGAAGAGAGCCGCGGAATGGGCACATCGTACGGTTTCAACCGCTTTGAAACTCCTGCGCATTACTCCTCGTCCAAACAGTTGATTGATATCCTTATCGAGAAAGTTTCAAACGGCGGGAATTTTCTCCTGAATGTCGGTCCCGATGCAACCGGTATGATACCCGTAGTAATGCAGGAAAGACTGTTGGATATCGGCAAATGGCTGAAAGTAAACGGCGAAGCCATCTATTCCTCACAGCCGTGGCACAACGGCAGTAAACAGGCAAACGAAAATATCGCTTTCACCCAACGAGACGGAAACTTATACATTATCCTGAAAAAATGGCAAAAGGAGCCGCTCGTAATCTCCGGCTTGCAGCGAGCGGGAAAAGTGGAACTGTTGGGCTACGGCGGAAAAATAAACTCCAAGCTCAGCAACGGAAAACTATCCGTCGAGATGCCATGTCCGGCAATTGACGAACTCCCTTCGCCGCATGCTTGGGTATTTAAGGTGACAAACTTTACGGAATAATTCAACCAGCAGGACAGGATTACAGGAGGAACTTTCCACTCGGATTTTTAACTCAGATTCCGCAATGGGAAAAAGTGTAACTATCTGTTCTTAGTCATTTAATCATTTAATTGTTGTTTGCTGTTGTCTCTTTTTGCGCAGCAAAAACCGGAAGGTCTCGAGTAGAGAGACGGGGCACCCGCTGTGCACAGCGCGCGTTAAGAACGAAAAACTGTCTGAGCGCAGCGAGTTCTTTTTCGTATAGCGCGCAAGCACGCAGCGGGTCGGCTCGGAACGGGAGCCTTGACTTTCTTTAGCATCCTTTTCTTGTCTTGACACAAGAAAAGGATGTCGGGAATTGGAGCAGACAGCCCCTATTCGCTTTCCGGCGCCACGCCTTCCGATTTTACCGCAGCCACGAATCCCTGCATAAACGGTTTCATCAACACCCAACTCACGCTCACCGTAAGGCCTAGGAACAAAAACACCGCCATAATCAGCGGCCTTCGCGGTGCGCTTTTCTCGCTTGGCACAGTTACGGGATTTATTACCGTGAGTACGGGCTTGTTTTCTTTCACTGCCAGACGTGCCTGTTCGCGCTGCTTGGCAAGCTCGTTGTACACGGTAAAGGCAATCTCGTATTCGCTCCGAAGACGGTTTTCCGTACTGCGCCCCGTAGCGGTTATCAATCCGCGGTTGGCATCCTGAAACGCGGCCAGAGCGGCCTGCTTTTCCAAAAAGTCTTTTCGGGCTTCTTCGTGGCTCGCCTCCACAAAAAGAAGATTTTCTCGCACCTTTTCCGATTTGTAGGTTATCACAAACTGTTCGAGCGTTTTCTGTAGGCAATCGGCCACCTGAGCCGCGCCTTCCGCTTCGGGAAAATTGTATTGCAATTTGATGTATCCATCTTTGCTGTTTGCTTCGAAAGAGATGTTATCCTGAATGATTTTGTACAC
>JBGYGP010000120.1:0-5810 GCA_041820645.1 Proteiniphilum sp.
ATTGAGACGAGACGAAAAACAAAAAAGCGAAGCCGTCTCAAATTGAGACGAGGAGAAAAACAAAAAAGTGAAGCCGTCTCAAATTGAGACGAGGAGAAAAACAAAAAAGCGACACCTGCTTATTTTTTTTTCGGACTGCAATGTTTGAAAATATTTTTCGACTAAATGGGCTAAAGTTTTCAAAAAAAATGGGCGAATGACAATTTTTTACTTAAATTTGCCAAATCCTAAAATAACACTCAAAAAACATATAAGAGAAATGGCTTTTAATATCATTGTGTTGGCTAAGCAAGTACCCGATACGCGAAATGTCGGGAAAGATGCTATGAAGGCCGACGGAACAGTAAACCGAGCAGCTCTGCCTGCAATCTTTAATCCCGAAGATTTAAATGCACTTGAACAGGCTTTGTATATCAAAGACTTGCATCCGGAATCGAAAATTACCGTTTTAACAATGGGACCGGCACGCGCTGCCGAAATTCTCCGCGAAGGATTGTTCAGAGGAGCCGACGACGGCGTGCTGCTTACCGACAGAGCTTTTGCCGGCGCCGATACCCTGGCTACATCGTATGCCCTCTCTATGGCAATCAGAAAAATGGGTAAATTTGACGTTATCATTTCCGGACGCCAGGCTATCGACGGCGATACGGCACAGGTAGGGCCTCAGGTTGCCGAAAAACTCGGTATCCCGCAAATTACTTACGCCGAAGAGATTGAAAAAATCGACAAAAAGAAAATCCGTGTGAAACGCCGCCTCGACAACGGAGTGGAGATTGTAGAGGCGCCGCTGCCCGCTCTGGTTACGGTAAACGGTTCTGCATGCGTTTGCAGACCCCGTAACGCCAAGTTTTTGCAAAAATACAAACATGCGCGCACCGTAACCGAACGCCAATCGGAAAATACCGACTACATCGATTTGTACAGTTCCCGGCCTTACCTCAATCTCACCGAGTGGAGCGTGGCCGATGTAGATGCCGATACAACCCTGTGCGGACTTTCAGGTTCTCCAACCAAAGTAAAAAAGATTGAAAGCGTGGTTTTTCAAGCAAAAGAGAGCAAAAAACTGACCGATTCCGATAACGAATTGGAGAATTTGATAAAAGAATTAATTGCTAACCATACAATTGGCTGATAAGCCAATGAGCCAATATCTTGAAGTATGCCGACGAAACAGACATAACCCTGTATTGGCAAATTATTACATTATATAATTATGAATAACGTATTTGTATATCTCGAAATAGAAGACGGCATGGTTGCCGAAGTGAGTTTGGAACTACTGACCAAAGGGCGTTCGCTTGCCAACCAATTGGGTTGTAAACTCGAAGCCATCGCCGCCGGAAGCAATCTCGGCAGAGTATCCGAACAGGTATTTCCTTACGGATTGGATGTTTTACATGTTTTTGAAGATAAAAGGTTGTCTCCTTACACAACTTTACCGCACACATCCATCCTTGTAAACCTGTTTAAACAAGAACAGCCGCAAATCTGCTTAATGGGAGCAAGCATCATCGGACGCGATTTGGGGCCGCGCGTATCGTCGGCGCTCGGAAGCGGACTGACGGCCGATTGTACTTCGCTCGAAATAGGAAACCACGAGGAGAAGAAAGAGGGCAAAGTTTACGAAAACCTGCTTTATCAGATTCGCCCTGCTTTCGGCGGAAATATTGTAGCCTGGATTGTGAATCCCGATTGTCGTCCCCAGATGGCCACCGTGCGGGAAGGTGTGATGAAGAAAGAAATTTCGGACGCGAACCATCAAGGTCATCTTGTGGAACACGATGTTAACCAATATGTCTCTGAAAAAGATTTTCTAATATCCATTATCGACAGGCATGTAGAAAAATCGAAAATAAATATTAAAAATTCACCGATTATCGTTGCCGGAGGTTATGGTGTCGGTTCCAAAGAAAATTTCCAATTGCTCTATGACCTGGCTGATGTGCTCGGAGCCGAAGTAGGTGCTTCCCGCGCTGCCGTGGATGCCGGTTTTGCCGAACACGAACGCCAAATCGGACAAACCGGAGTTACCGTGCGCCCCAAACTGTATATCGCTTGCGGTATTTCGGGGCAAATTCAGCACATCGCGGGAATGCAGGAAAGCTCCCTCATCATTTCCATCAACAACGATGAAAACGCTCCCATCAACTCCATAGCCGATTACGTTATTACCGGAGATATCGAAAGCGTTATACCCAAACTGATTAAATATTACAGAAAAAATAGTAAATAGAAAAAACAAGAATCAAATCATACTATGGCAAATTTTTATACCGATACACCGCAATTCAGACACTATCTCAGCCATCCGCTGATGAAACGGATTGTGGAACTTAAAGAAAGAAACTACTCGGACAAAAATGTTTACGACTACGCACCCATCGATTTCGAAGATGCGATGGACAGCTACGATAAAATTCTCGAAGTAGTGGGAGAAATTTGTGGCGATATTATCGAACCTAATTCCGAAGAAGTCGATCATACAGGACCTACGGTTGCCGAAGGACGTGTTACCTATGCCGCACCCACGCAGGAAAATCTGAATGCCCTCAACAAGGCCGAACTCATGGGAATGGGGCTTGCTCGCAAATTCGGCGGACTGAACTTCCCGATGGTACCCTATATGATGTCGGCGGACATTGTGAGCCGCGCCGACGCCAGTTTTCAAAACATCTGGATGTTGCAGGACTGCGGCGAAACCATCTACGAGTTTGCATCCGAAGAACAACGAAACAGATACCTGCCGCGCGTTGTAAGCGGCGAAACCATGTCGATGGACCTGACCGAACCCGACGCCGGTTCAGACCTGCAAGCCGTAATGCTTAAAGCCGTATATAACGAAGAAGAGGGGCAATGGTACCTCAACGGCGTGAAACGGTTTATTACCAACGGCGACGCCGATATCCACCTTGTTCTTGCTCGCTCCGAAGAAGGAACGAAAGATGCGCGCGGGCTTTCGATGTTTATCTACGACAAAAGAAACGGCGGCGTAAACGTGCGCCGCATCGAAAACAAAATGGGTATCAAAGGTGCACCCACCTGCGAACTGGTCTTCAAAAACGCCAAAGCCGAGCTGGTAGGCACACGTCGTATGGGGCTGATAAAATACGTAATGTCGCTTATGAACGGCGCGCGGTTGGGCATCATGGCACAATCGGTCGGAATTTCCGAATCCGCCTGTCGCGAAGCCGAAAAGTATGCCAAAGAACGCCGCCAGTTCGGGAAAGCCATCATCGAATTTCCACCCGTGTATGAAATGCTTGCCAACATGCGTGCCAAAACCGATGCCTCGCGCTCCATGCTCTACGAGACATGCCGTTTTGTGGATATGTACAAGATATTGGAAGATATTTCCCGTGAACGAAAACTTACTCCCGAAGAACGCGACGAAATGAAATACTATTCTCGTCTGGCGGATGCTTTTACACCGCTCGGGAAAGGAATGACAAGCGAGTATGCCAACCAGAATGCTTACGATGCCATTCAGGTACACGGCGGCTCGGGATACATGAAGGATTACAAGTGTGAACGTCTCTATCGCGATGCCCGTATCACCAACATTTATGAAGGCACCACTCAACTGCAGGTAGTGGCAGCCATACGTCACGTGACCACCGGAACCTATTTGAGCCGCATCAGAGAGTACGAGGCCATGCCCGTTTCACCTGAACTGGAACCGATGAAACGCACCTTATCCAAAATGACGCAGATGTACGAAAAACTGGTCGAGATAGTAACCGCACCCAAAGACGAAGAGTATCTCGATTTTCATGCTCGCCGCCTCGTAGAGAGTGCCGGACACATCGTCATGGGGCACCTCCTGTTGCAGGATGCCAACAAAGAATCCGGACTCTTCCGTCGCAGTGCCGAAGTTTATGTCCATTACGGGCAAACAGAGGTAATAAAAAACTACAACTTTGTTACCAAATCGCGCGTAGAGGATATGGGGTATTACAAACCCGATTGCGAAGAATGACGAATTAAAAAGAAAAAACGCCCTGCAGAAGAGTTTCTGCGGGGCGATTTTTGTGTACAGCCTCCCTGTTTAAAGTAAATAATTGATATAGAAAGTTTTTATTGTCTTTTCAGATCGAATCCGAGCAGCATGCCGTCATACATGTCCGCCATTGCGGCTAAAATTTCGATGGAATTATCTTTGGTAAACATACTCATTGTTTTCATCAATTTGAGGAACGAATCGGCATCGAAAAGCAATTTAAACCTGTTTCCCGATAATAAGGGAGTGGCTTTAATTTTGCCGATACCTTTCAGGAAAGTCATTTCCATTTGTTTGGTTTCGGGATTAACGGAATATTTTCCGGAAAAATTCAGGAGCCCCAAATGTGCCGAATAAGTACTATCGGCATTGAATACAAAATTGCTTTCTCCTTTTTTAATTCCCACTTTTTGCAAGTATTCATCGAATTGTTTTTCCACCTGCGTGGCCACAATACTGCCGCCGGCTTTTTTGAGCAAATTTTCGGTTTCGAAAATACAAGCCACATCTCTGTAGTTCCATTGTCCTGCAAGTTCTTTGGAGGGAGATGAGAAAAATTCGGTTACTTTACTCCATGTTTTATCTAATGCCGATTGCGAGGCGGATTGGTTTTTGTCTTGCGAGAAAACGGCAAATATGCAACACGAAAAGGCAGTTAAGAATATAATTTTTTTATTCATCATTTTTAGTTTTATTATTGAATATCAGTAATATTATTTTTATTATTGCTTTATCATTTTTATCATTTGCAACATGGCCGTATTGGTTGTGCGGGCTATGTTTTCTTCTCTTGACGTTCCCATCCGATACACTTTCGAATAAATCTTACCCCGATAACAAGTACCAATCCAGACAGTTCCTACCGGTTTTTCGGGTGTACCTCCATCGGGGCCCATAATGCCCGAAACGGCGATGCTGCAATCTGTTCCCATTTTTTCGGCGACATGCACAGCCATCTGTTCCACGACTTCCCGGCTGACTGCACCAAATGTTTCAATATCATCGGAAGAAACATCCAAAGACAAGGTTTTTATCCGATTGGAATAGGAGACGATACTCCCTTGAAAATAGGCCGATGCCCCCGATACGGATATGATTTTGTGGGCAATAAATCCTCCTGTACAACTTTCTGCTGTGGAAATGGTAAGATTTTTCTCTTTCAGAATATGCCCTAAGATGGCTTCGATGCTTTTTTCGGAATCATCCACCAGATAATCTTTCGTCAGATGTTTCAATTTTTGCGCCTGCAAAGAGAGATTCTTCTCATTATCGGCTCCACGTGCCGATAATCGCAAACGGATCATTCCGTAAGAAGGTAGGTATGCAAGCGAAAAACCGGCTGGCAAATGGTCTTCAAAATCGGAAAGAAGCGCAGCTAAACTCGACTCCGTAATCCCCGAAACCAGAAAGTGGTGTTTGAAAAGTTGTTCCCCCTTGAATTGCGCATTCAATCGAGGTAGAATTTCGGAGGTAACAGCTTGTTTCATCTCAAACGGCACGCCGGGCATCGATACTAATACTTTTTCGCCTCTGTTGAACCATAGGATAGGGGCGGTTCCTACTCTATTTTGAATGACGATCGAATTGCGCGGCACAAGAGCCTGTTTTCGCGTTAACTCGTTGAGTGAATAATTTTTATGGGTAAATAATTTTTGAATATTTTCCAATACAGCCTCATCGAAAATCAAATCGGTATGAAAATACTCCGTCAGTGTGTTTTTGGTAATATCGTCTTTTGTAGGGCCGATGCCACCGGTAAGCAACACAATGTCCGCTTCTTCAAACCCTTCATCGATCGCTTTTTTTATCTCAG
>JBGYGP010000121.1:0-3393 GCA_041820645.1 Proteiniphilum sp.
CCATCCGCGACAACAACGACGACTTTATGCTCGTAAACGGAAACCAAACGATGCTCATCTTTCTTTACTACCTGATGACCAAGCGCAAACAGCTCAATCTGTTAAAAGGAAACGAGTTTGTGGTAAAAACCATCGTTACGACCGAGCTGGTAAAAGATATCGCCGTGAAAAACGGGATCGAGATGTTCGATTGCTACACCGGTTTCAAATGGATTGCCGATGAAATACGCAAAAACGAAAAAGTAAAAAAATACATCGGCGGAGGCGAAGAGAGCTACGGATTTTTGGCAGGAGATTTCGTGCGCGACAAAGACTCGGTATCGGCCTGCGTTTTGTTTGCCGAAATCGCCGCCTGGGCACGAGACAACGGCAAAACAATGTATCAGATGTTGCAGGATATTTACGTAGAATACGGATTTTCCAAAGAGGTGGGAATATCGCTGGTAAGAAAAGGAAAAGAAGGCGCCGAAGAAATCGAAACTATGATGAAAAACTTCCGCGCTAACCCCATCAAAGAACTTGCCGGCTCGCCCGTCATCCTCTCAAAGGATTATGCAAAACTCGAAAGCGTAGATTTTATCAAAAACGAGATAACGACGTTGGAGATGCCCACCACATCCAACGTGCTCCAGTACTTCACCGAAGACGGCACAAAACTCTCCATTCGTCCTTCGGGAACGGAGCCGAAAATCAAATTCTACATCGAAGCCAAAGGCGAAAAAGCCAAAAACAGGGAAGAACTGGGGCAAGCCGAAAAAACGGCCAACGACAAAATCCAAACAATCCGGGAACAACTCGGAATCTGATTTTGCAAAACAACTAAACCGGAAAACAACTCAAAACAATTTCGAAATAGAAAAATCGGAGCTTTCCGGGTAGTAGCATTCGGAGAGGCTGTCTCAAAAACAAGGACAGCCTCTTTTTTACTCTGTTTGTCTCGTCCTGAAATAGCGTTACACTAAAGATGAGAACTTAAAATCGATGCTATATGTTGCAGCGTGGTCGGTAAGCCAGCACAATCAGGATTGCAAAGGATTTTATCAACGGCTTCGTTTCTGAGAAACCTAATACCTCCGTCTGAAAAACAGTTTTATCTCTCTTTGGGAGGTGAAAATCTAAGCCTCACAGACCTAAAACGACTCAAGAGCGAGCAGCGGCAGAATATTTCCACAATAATTTAAGGTGGATAAAACTTTCTCCTCGTTTTATTGGGTTTGTAATATAGTTCGTCCGGTAAAAATTCTTTTTCTTGGGGCTTTCCGCTCCAGACCCCGACATCCTTTTCTTGTTTTGACAGAAGAACAGAATGCAAAAGAAGGTCAAGATTCCCATTCCGAGACGACCCGCTGCGTGCTTGCGCGCTAAACGAAAGAACCCGCTCTCGCTCAAACAGCTTTTGTCCTCGACGCGCACAGCGCACAGCGGGTGCCCCGTGTCTGCACTTGATACCTTTGTTTTTTTGCTTTGCAAAAAGAGGCTAACTCCCAAAGCCTCGTTTATGCGAATAATCGATTGCTTGATAATTTATCGGACAGCAATGATTTTTTAACCATAACCCAACAGACAAAACGAGATGGCGGAAAAATGTTAAAAAGCGGAGGTTCTTTTTTTCTTACCGCAAAAAAGGTATATCTTTGCATCCGCAAAACAAACAGGGGTGCCCTAAAACATCGGGCTGAGATCATACCCGAATTACCTGATCCGGATAATGCCGGCGGAGGGAAGAGAAAAGCTCATATTTATCTTTGCGCTTTTCGGTATATATCTTCATCACAAATCCCCTTTTTTATTTATTCATCCAATTAATTTCAATGAAAATGAAAAAGGTTTTTCTATTGTCGGCCGTTTTATCGGCCTTGGGTTATCAATCGGTTGCACAGCAAGCCGATAGTTTACAACAAATTCAACTCGAAGAGGTTATCGTTTCGGGAACGCGCGCCGGACAAACCACGCCGGTTTCCTACTCCAACGTATCGTCGGCGGAACTGAAAAGGAACAATTCCGCCCGCCACGTTCCGTCTATTTTACAAAGCATCCCTTCGCTGGTTGCCTTTACCGAAGACGGTTCGGGTGTGGGCAACACGTCGATGCGTATCCGCGGGACAGACGCCACCCGCATCAACGTAACGCTGAACGGCATGCCGCTCAACAACCCCGAAAGCCAGGAGGTGTATTGGGTGAACCTGCCCGATTTGTCTTCGTCGCTGCAAAGCATTCAGGTGCAGCGCGGCGTGGGTACCTCCACCAACGGGAGCGCCGCTTTCGGGGCGAGCATTTCGCTGAAGACGTTGGGCGGACACTCCGAAGCTTATGGCGAAGCAGCTACGGCGGTGGGTAGCTACAACACCTTTTCGTCCACGCTGGCCGCCGGAACGGGTATTCTGAGGAGCGGACTCTCGTTCGACGTGCGCTACTCGCGCGTGTTGAGCGACGGCTATATCCGCAACGGCAGCGTAAACCACTCCAACCTCCATGCCGCCCTCTCGCACTATGCCGGCGGGCAGCTGCTCCGTCTGAGCTACATGCGGGGCGTGCAGCATACCGGCATCACGTGGGAGGGGGTTACCGCCGAGCAGATGAAAGACAAAGAATACGGACGCCGATACAATCCCGCCGGAGAATACTTCGACGAGGCGGGCAACCGCCTCTACTACGGCAACGAAACCGACAATTACTACTCCGACATCGTACAGTTGCTCTTCTCGCGCGAACTCACCGCCCACCTTTCGCTCAACGCGAACCTGAGTTGGAACCACGGATACGGATATTACGAAAACTACAAGACGGCGCGTAAGTTTTCAAGTTTCGGACTGCCGCCGCAGGTTATCGACGGTACCACATACAGCAGGTCCGACGTGATTCGCCGGAAGCTGATGAAAAACGATTTCTACGTCGCCAACGCGGGATTGGAATACGTGCACGACCGCCTCAAAGCAAACGCCGGCGTCATGTACGGCCTCTACGACGGCAACCACTTCGGCAAACTCCCCTGGATAAAGTATTGGGAAAAAGACAATGCGACAGACCTCGAAACCTTCGAGTGGTATCGCAACAAGGGCAGAAAAGGGGAGTTCAATCTGTTTGCGAAAGCCGAATACCGGCTGACGGAGCAGCTCGCTCTGTTCGGCGACCTGCAATACCGGCGCATCGACTACGATTTTTCGGGGACGGACGACGACCTGGCCGACCTGACGCACCGATTCAAATACAACTTTTTCAACCCAAAAGGGGGGCTGTTTTATCGCCTCGACGAACGTAACAACCTCTATGCCTCCGTAGCGGTGGGACAACGCGAACCTCTGCGCGCCGACCTGAAAGATGCCATAAAAGGGAGCGACAAAGAGGCCGTAAAGCCCGAACGGATGACCGACTACGAACTGGGATACCGCTACA